>NZ_LZJB01000616.1:0-50002 GCF_001666895.1 Mycobacterium sp. E3298 | reverse complement strand
CGCCGCCGCGGTGCTGGCCGTGCTGCGCCGGCTGGAGGGCCGATTCACGCTGGTGTTCAGCGACGCCCCCAAGCCCGCGCCCCGGCGGCGTCATCGCGAGCCGATCGCCAGTGGCGACCCGATGGTCGACACGGCCGCGAAGTTACTGAGCTTCCCGCTGCGCCACATGTATGCGGCGCTGTGGCGGGTGGGCGTCATCGAGGTCATGGCCTGACCGGGATGCGCTAACGTCGACGCGTGGCCCGCACCCGCAAGCTGTTCGCAGCGCTCAACCGCCGTGGTCCGCATCGGGTTTTGCGGGGTGACCTGGCGTTCGCCGGGCTCCCCGGGGTGGTCTACACCCCGGAGGCGGGGCTGGGTCTGCCCGGCGTCGCGTTCGGGCACGACTGGCTGACCAAGGCCGGCCGCTATGCGGGTCTGCTCGAACACCTGGCGTCCTGGGGCATCGTGGCCGGCGCTCCCGACACCGAGCGCGGCCTGGCCCCTTCCGTCCTGAACTTCGCCTTCGACCTCGGCACCGCGCTGGACATCGTCTCTGGGGTGCGGCTCGGGCCGGGCAAGATCAGCGTGAATCCGGCCAAGCTCGGCGTGGTCGGACACGGTTTCGGCGGCTCGGCGGCGGTGTTCGCCGCGGCCGGGATGCCGAACAAGCCGGCCGCCGCGGCGGCGTTGTTTCCCGCGGTCACCAGCCCCCCGGCCGAGGCACCGGCGGCGACGCTCAAGCTGCCGGGGTTGATCCTGACCGCGCCGGGCGATCCGAAGTCGCTGACGTCGAACGCGCTGTCGCTGTCCCGGGCGTGGGACGCGGCCACGCTGCGGGTCGTCAGCAAGGCCCAGCCCGGCGGCCTGGTGGAGGGCCGACGGCTGACGAAGGTGTTCGGCCTGGCCAGCCCGCACCGGCGCACGCAGCGGACGGTGCGCGCGCTGCTCACCGGCTACCTGCTCTACACGCTGGGCGGCGACAAGACCTACCGCGATTTCGCCGATCCCGACGTGGCGCTGCCCAAGACCGAACCGCTGGATCCCGAGGCCGCCCCCGTCGCGCTCGAGGAGAAGATCGTCGCGCTGTTGAAGTGACGCGGCAACGGGGTAATTGCTCACTGTGTCGACCGTGCGCGCCCTATACGAACGCTGGATCACCGAGCTCTGGGCGGGCCGGCCCGTCGACGAGACCCGAAACACGATGGCCGACTTGACCTTTGCCATCGAACTGGGACCCTTCGCCGCGGGCGACCTGGTGGCGGGCCGCTGGGTCGGCACGGGCCGCGGGCCCGACGGACCGGTGTCCTTCACCGGCAACGACATCCTGCGGCTGTCGGCAGACGGTCGACGGTTCGCGGAGTACTGGACGGGCACCTCGGCCGGCTGAACTCCGAGCGGCCGCGGCGCCGGGGTGCCGTCGTGGTATCTGTCGTTGATGCGAATCGGGATCGCCCTGGATTATTCGGGCGGCTTTCACCAGGCCGTGGACCGCGTGGTGGAGCTCGAGAAGGCCGGCATCGACATCGCCGTGGTGGCCGAGGCGTACGCCTTCGACGCCGTCAGCCAGCTCGGGTACCTGGCGGCCAAGACGAACACCGTCGAGTTGGCCTCGGGGGTGTTCCCCATCTACATCCGCACCCCCTCGCTGCTGGCGATGACGGCCGCGGGGCTGGATTTCGTGTCCGACGGGCGCTTCCGGCTGGGGATCGGCACGTCGGGGCCGCAGGTGATCGAGGGCTTTCACGGCGTCGAGTTCGACGCGCCGCTGGGCCGCACCCGCGAGATTGTGGAGATCTGCCGCAAGGTGTGGCGGCGGGAACGCCTGCAGCACAACGGCAAGCACTACCAGATCCCGCTGCCGCCCGACCGCGGGACGGGGCTGGGCAAATCGCTGCAGCTCATCAATCATCCCGTGCGCGAACGCATTCCGATCACGATCGCCGCGCTGGGCCCGAAGAACGTCGAGCTGACCGCCGAGATCGCCGAAGGCTGGCAGCCGGTCTTTTACCTGCCGGACAAGGCCGCGTCGGTGTGGGGGGACGCGCTGGCAGCCGGGGCCGCCAAGCGCGATCCCGCGCTGGGGCCGCTGGACGTCATGGTGCACGCGTCGGTGGCGATCGGCGAGGACGTGGACGAGCGGCTGGCGTGGGTCAAGCCGCAGCTGGGCCTCTACCTCGGCGGGATGGGCGCCAAGGGCCGCAATTTCTATCACGCCCTGGCGACGCGCTACGGGTTCGGCGAGGTCGCCGACCGCATCCAGGAGCTGTACCTGTCCGGTCGCAAAAAGGAGGCCATCGACGCGGTGCCGGACGAGCTGGTGCGCGGCATGTCGCTGGTCGGCCCGCGCGGTTACGTCGCCGAGCGCCTGGCCGCCTTCGCCGAGGCCGGTGTGACGACGCTGCTGCTCAGCCCGCTGGCCACCGACCGCGCCGAATCCGTGCGCTTCGTCGAGGACGTGCTGCAAATCCGCCCGGCCTGAGCCATCACTGCCCCGCCTGCGGCAGCTGGTCCGCGGCGACCTCGCAGGGCGTCTTCCCATCGGTCGCCGGCGGCACGGGCCCGCCCGCCGCGGGAGGGGCAACCGGTGGCGGTGGGTTGGCCGGCGCTTCGACGGGTGGCGCCGGCCCATCCGCCGGCTGCGGCGCCGCCCGCGGCTGAGCCGCCGCGTCGGGCTCGGATCCTCCGGTGTCCGCGGCGTTTTCGCTGTCCTCGGTCCTGATGGGCTCGTCGTCCGCGTCGTCGGGCTTGAAGGGGTCCTCGTCGAGGGCGTCGCCCTCGTCGAAGGGATCGCCAGCGCCCGCCTCGTCGCCGGCCGAGCCGATCAGCCCACCGACCGCGTCGACGATCCTGCCGGCCAACCCCAGCAGACCCGCACCACCACCACCGCCGAGCCCACCGCCCAGATCGCCCGCCGGCATGACGCCCGCGTCGCCGAGCGCGGATCCCCAATCAGGTTGCGGCGCGGCGGGAACCGGAGCCGGCGAGAGCGTGGCCGCCGTCGGCGCCGGATCCGGCGGCGGGCTCGGGATCGCGGCCGCGGGCACCACCGCGACGGGCGCGACGGCGGGCGGCGCCGCCCGCACCGGCTGGTAGCCGGGTCCCAGATCCCCGGGGGTCTCGAAGCGCACCATCGGCGCGGCGGCCATCCGTTCGGTGACCATGTCGTAGGCGGTGTCGATACCGTCGCGCGTCGACCGCATCGTCGTCAGCCAGTCGTCGCGAATCTCGTTGTCCACGTAGGGCATCACCTGCCCGCGCACCATCTCCTCGGCGGCGTGCCGGTCCCCCGCCCCGGCCGTGACCGTGGCGGCGGCGGCCAGCCACGCCGGCCGCTGCGACCGGGTGCCGTCGTCGACCGAGATGGCCGTCGCGACCTTCGAATCGACCAGGTACCACAGGTTGTCGCGCAGCGACTCGCACCGCTGGGCGGCCGCGCGCAGTTCGGTGGCGACCGCCCCGGCGGCGTCGCAGTGGCGTTCGACAAACCGCACCGCGGCGTCGCCGGCGGGCCCGACCCACGCCGCGGCCAACTCGGCCATCTGGGCGCGCTGCACCCGCAACGCCTCGGCGACCGTGTCGCCCGCCGCCCGCAGCTCCGCGCAGTCGCGGTCGAGGGCGCGCAGATCGAGGCCGTCTTCGGTGGCATACCAGTCGCGGATCTGCGCGGGATGCGCCGTCAGGTCGGGATGTTGGTAGCCAAGGGCATGGCAGGCCCGCACGTACAGCTCGGTGTGCTCGACAGCGGGCAGACCCTCGGCGAGGCGCCCGGCGACATCCAACCGCTCGGCCACGCTCAGGCGATCCGTTCCGCGGCGTACGCCTCGGCGTCGGCGTAGCGGTCGGCGCTGACGCGCAGGGCGCTGGCGATCTCACCGGACGCGCGCGACCACTGTGCCACTTCGGCGGTCAGCCGCTCCAACTCGACGCGCAGCGCGTCGCCGCGCGCGGCGTGCGCCCGGCCGGCGGCGGCCCCGCCGAAAGCCAGCCTGCCCAGCTGATCGCTGAGGGCGCGGTCGAGAAGGTCGGCGGCGGCGCGGAACTGGTCTGCCACGCGGTGCGTCGCCGCGACGTCGACCTCGGTGCGGGCCACGGTGACGGGTCGTGTTCCCCTGTCGAATCTCATGCCTAATCTGACGCCCGGGCACGCGCCCCGGTTCCGGGGAGATTCAGTGCGCGGAGCTGACCGCCTCGGCGACCCGGTTCGCCACGCGCTGGGCGACGTCGGCCTCGGGCGCTTCCACCATGACGCGGATGACGGGCTCGGTTCCGGAGGGGCGCAACAGGATCCGGCCGGTGTCGCCGAGTTCGGCCTCGGCGTCGCCGACGGCGGTGCGCACGGCGGGCGCGGCGGCGGCGGTGTCCTTGTCGGCCACCCGGACGTTGATCAGCACCTGCGGCAGCGTCTGCATCGGCGCGGCGAGCTCGGTCAGCGACGAGCCGGTCTGCACCATGCGCGTCATCAGCCGCAGCCCGGTGACGATGCCGTCCCCGGTGGAGCCCAGGGCGGGCATCACGATGTGCCCGGACTGCTCGCCGCCGAGGCTGTAGTCGCCGGCCCGCAGCTCCTCGAGGACGTAGCGGTCGCCGACCCCGGTGGTGCGCACGGTGATCCCGGCGGCGCGCATGGCCAGGTGCAGGCCGAGGTTGCTCATCACGGTGGCCACCAGCGTGTCGGAGGCCAGCTCGCCGGCCTCGCGCATGGCGAGCGCGAGCACGACCATGATCGCGTCGCCGTCGACGAGCTCGCCGTTGGCGTCGATGGCCAGGCAGCGGTCGGCGTCCCCGTCGTGGGCCAGCCCCAGGTCCGCGCGGTGGTCGATGACCGCGGCGCGCAGCGATTCCAGGTGGGTGGAGCCGCAGTTGTCGTTGATGTTCAGGCCGTTGGGGTCGGCGTTGATCGCGATGACCCGGGCCCCGGCCGCGCGGTAGGCGCGCGGCGCCACCGACGAGGCCGCGCCGTGCGCGCAGTCGACCACCACGGTCAGGCCGTCGAGCCGCAGCGTGCTGGCCTTGCTCAGGTGGCGCAGGTAGCGGTCGTCGGCGTCCTCGGCGTCGATGACGCGGCCGATCCCGGCGCCGACGGGGCGCATCCCGATTTCCGCGGTGACCAGCGCCTCGATCCGATCTTCGGTTTCGTCGTCGAGCTTGCGGCCGCCGGGGCCGAAGATCTTGATGCCGTTGTCGGGCATCGGGTTGTGCGACGCCGAGATCATCACGCCGAAGTCGGCGTCGTACGCGCCGGTCAGGTAGGCCACCGCGGGCGTGGGCAGGACCCCGACCCGCAGCGCGTCGACGCCCTGGCTGGTCAGCCCGGCGATCACCGCGGCTTCCAGCATCTCGCCGCTGGCCCGGGGGTCGCGCCCGATCACGGCGACGCGCCGCCCGGGTCCGCCCGCGCTGGCCAGGTGCCGCGCGGCCGCGGCGCCCAGCTCCAGCGCCAGCTCCGCGGTCAACTCGCGATTGGCGACCCCGCGGACACCGTCGGTGCCGAATAGTCGACCCATGCGGAAAAACCTCTCACAGTTGGCGGTCGTTCACCTAACGTGCCCGTTCTTTTCTGACCGAAACGGGGCGCGTTTGGGCGCAGACACGCCGATACAAGCGCGGAACGCCCCGGTTTGAGGCCCCGTTGCGGCCAGAAAGTGATGGTCGATCAGCGCTTGCTGTACTGAGGCGCCTTGCGGGCCTTCTTCAGCCCGTACTTCTTGCGCTCGGTGGCGCGCGGGTCACGGGTGAGGAAGCCGGCCTTCTTCAGGGCGGGCCGGTCCTCGGGTTGCGCCAGGATCAGCGCCCGGGCGATGCCCAGCCGAAGCGCCCCGGCCTGGCCTGACGGGCCGCCGCCGTGCAGCAGGGCGAAGATGTCGAAGTTCTCCACCCGGTCGACCGTGACCAGCGGGGCCTTGATCAGCTGCTGGTGCACCTTGTTGGGGAAGTAATCCTCCAGGCTGCGGCCGTTCAGGTCGAACTTGCCGGTGCCGGGCACCAGGCGCACCCGCACCACGGCCTCCTTGCGGCGGCCGACGGTCTGGATGGGCCGGTCGAAGACGAAGGACTCGGCGGCCGCGGGGGCGGGCGCCTCGGCCGGGACGTCCGGGGTTTCCGGGGTGGCCGTGGTGTCGTCCAGGGCCTCGGTCGTTTCGGTCACTGGGCCACCTGCTTGATCTCGTACGGAACCGGCTTCTGAGCGGCGTGCGGGTGCTCCGGACCGGCGTAGACGTGGAGTTTGCGCTGGATCTGACGGCTGAGCTTGTTCTTGGGCAGCATGCCGACGATCGCCTTCTCGACGACGCGGTCGGGGTGCTTTTCCATCAGCTCGCCGGTGGTGCGCGAGTGCAGGCCGCCGGGATACCCCGAGTGGCGGTAAGCCAGCTTGCTCTGCAGTTTGTCGCCGGAGAGGGCGACCTTGTCGGCGTTGATGACGATGACGAAGTCACCGCCGTCGACGTTGGGGGCGAACGTCGGCTTGTGCTTGCCGCGCAGCAGGGTGGCTGCCGCGACGGCAAGGCGGCCAAGCACCACGTCCGTGGCGTCGATGACGTACCACGACCGCGTGGTGTCACCCGCCTTTGGCGCGTAGGTGGGCACAGCGCTTACCTTTTCTTTCTCGAGGTGGATCCCGGGTCGAGCCGGGTGCCGGTCAGGCGTTTGCGGTGAGGTGTTTCTCGGCGACCGACGTTGACCCGAGACCCCGGCGTACCGCACGCCAACCGAGCAGCTTACCGATGAGCGTCCCCGCAGGTCAAAACGACTGCGTGGTCCCAGCGGCTCTCCTCCGCCGGGACCACACAGACGACTGTGGGCGCGGCTAGCGTCCCCAGGCGCTCGCCGCCCGCCGGTCGGCGTTCGCCACCTCGTCCGCGCCGTCGCGCACCGCGTTGCCGAGATCGACCAGAATCTCGTTGAGTGCGCTCGCCGCCTGGTGCCACTTCTGCTGCTCAACCTGGTAGGCGGCGGCGGCCTCGCGCGTCCAGAGCTGCTGCAGCGGGGCGATCTGCGCCCGGAGTTCATCCAGCGCGGCGTTCAGGCGGGCCGATGTGGTGTGGATTTCCTGCCGCACCGAATACTCGATCTCGCCGAAGTTGTAGGACAACGCTGATTCCACTGATCATCCGCCTATCACAGGTTTCCGCCGGCGGCGGCGATGTCGGCCGCGTGGTCACGAGCGGCCTCCTGCAGGGTGGCCGCGTTCTGCCGAATGGTCTCGCCGATCGCGTGCAGGACGTGATAGAGCCGCAACGACTCGGCATTCCAGCGATCCACCACATCCCTGAACCGCGCGGCCGCCGCCCCGCCCCACACCGACGCGGGCACCGCACCCATGCGGCCGATGAACGCCTGCAGCATGGCCCGGATCTCCTCATTGCGGGCGTCCGTGCTGCCCGCGACCGACCGCATCAAGTCGAAGTCGGTGCTCAGTGTGTTGGGTGCACTCATACCAAGTTCGACCCGGACAACGCTCATTTGGTTCCACCGAATTTTCGGGGTTCATCCGACCGCGTGGGCCGACCGCACGGCCTGCTCGCAGGCGCCGCGTACGGCCTCTTCGCCGCCGGGCCGGCTCTGGCATCCGAGGCTGATCCGCACCGGGCCGTCCAGCAGCACCGTCCACCGCACGTGATGGGCGGCGCGCACTTCGCGATAGGTCACCGCTGGCCTGCCTGCGCTGATGCCGGAGGGGTTGAAGTCGACGAACACCCCCGCGGGCTCGGCGTCGATCGCCTGCTGCAACCGCTCGGCGGTGCCACTCAGCGTCTCGCCCACCACCGGTGACTGCGTGACGTGCAACGCCACTTCGGGGTCGGACGGGGAGGTGACCTGGATTCGCGCCGACCCGGGCCCGGCGACCACCCGTTGGGTGGGCCAATCCGCCGGCACCGCCACCGCCACCCGGCCTTCCACCAGAAACGTGGTCGGCACGGCCTGGACCGTCGGCGCGGTCACCGTACGAGGCCGGTCGGCGCTGATCCCGGCCGGGGCCGCGGCGGCCAGCACGATGCCGGCCGCGCCGATGCCGGCGAGCGTCCGCGCACGGGGTCGGCCACGATCGTCGCCCGGCTTGGCTGGCCGATCGAGATCGGACACCGCCAGCCGGGCGAGCCGGGCCAGCCGGGCGGCACCGATTCGCACCACCGTCCGCCCGTTGCCGCCCGCCACGGCGGCGATCGCCGCAGCCAGCGTCGACGACCCGGCGATGGTGCTCGGCTCGTCGATCAGCAGGACGCCCGCGGGGCGGCCCGCTACCGCGGCGATCACCTCGTCGGCGACGGCGCACGGTTGCGCCCCGCGCCGGATGGCGACGGCGGCGTCACCCACCACCACCATCCGCTCGGCGATCTCCACCACGGTCGCCGCGTCCGCATCGGGGCCGCCGGCCCGCTTCAGCAACCACGACCGGGGCCGCGCCAGCACGTCGTCGGACACGCTGGCGGCCGCGCGGCTCACGACCCCGACGCGCGAGGACGACCACCAGGACGGGTGTAGCACGACCATGCCCTTGCCGCCCGTACAGGCGACGGAGCGCAGCGCGTCCGCCCACAGCGACGCAACGGCTATCGGTCGCCCGCCCACCAACGCGACCCGATCGTCGATCGCACTCAGCGCGGCCGCGATGATCTCGGAGGTCTGCTCGTCGGCGACGGCGCTTGTCCGGCAACATAATCGGCGGATCGCGCCGGGACCCACTTCGATGATGGCGCGGTGTGTGTTCACGGAGCGCTCCAGGCCACCTGGACGAGTTGTTCGTCGCCCGGGCGGGTGAGCAGGACGCCGCGGCCGGGCGGCAACGGCGCGGGCCGACCCGAGCCGAAGGGCGCACCGTCGGCGGCGAATCCGTTCATCATCAGGGTCATGCAGCCGAGGTCACGCACGCCCGCCAGCAGGGGCTCGAAAAATGCGCGCTCGGCGCCGCCGCTTCGGCGCGCGATGGCCATGTGCAAGCCCAGATCCGTTGCAAAGGGCAGGTATTCGGTGAGCGGAGCCAGCGGGTTGGCGGACGGGGCGGCGACCAGGTCGTAATCGTCGACGACGACGTAGATCTCAGGCCCGCACCACCAGGACCCCGCTCGCAGCTGCGCCTGGCTCGCGTCGGCCGGGGGCATTCGCCGCTCCAGCAGGTCGAGCAGATCCGGCAGCGTGCCGGCCAGCGAGCCCGGCGACACGGCATACCCGCCGAGGTGCTCCGACTCGACCACGCCGAGCAGGGAGCGCCGAAAGTCGACGATGACGAGGCGCGCTTGCGCCGGCGTCTTCGTTCGGACGATCTCGCGGCATAGCGTTCGCAGGGTCGACGTCTTGCCGCATCCCTTGTCGCCGAGCACGAGAAGATGGGCCCACCGGTCGAACTCGCACGGCACGGGGTGCAGTCGGCGCTCCTCGAGGCCGAGCAGGATACGTTGGCCGAGGCCGGGACCCGCCGCCTCCACGACCGTGTGACGCTCGATCAGCGCGGGCAGCAACGGTATCGGCGGCGCGACCGATTCAGCGCTGCCGATCTCGGCCGTCGGCAGGGCGATCATCATGTGCGAGCCGTCGCCGGAAAGACCGCGACCCGGTTTGCCACGCGGAACGTGTTGGGCCGCTTTCCGGTCCAGCTCGGAATCGGCGGGATCACCCAGCCTCAGCTCGATGCGTGTGCCGATCTGGTCGCGTAGCGCCGGCCTGATCTCGGCCCACCGCGATGCGGACAACACCACGTGTACGCCGAAGGAAAGCCCCTGGGAGGCAACTGCGGTCACCGAAGGCTCCAGCGCACCGAATTCCTGGCACAGGCTCGCCCAGCCGTCGACGACGAGGAAGACATCCCCGAACGGATCGGCGTCCGGCGCCGCGCCCTGCGCGCGCACCCGGCGGTACTCGGTGATCGATCCGACACCACGGTCGCCGAAAAAGGTCTCGCGTGAACGAATGACCGACTCGCATTCGGCGACGATCCGGGCGACGAGGCGCGGTTCGGCCCTCCCGGCGACCGCACCGACATGGGGAATTGTCCGTGTCGACGTCAGCGCCCCGCCGCCGAAGTCGAGGCAGTAGATCTGCACCTGCCGCGGGGAGTGGGTGGCCGCAAGCGCGGTGATCACCGTGCGGATCGCCGTCGACTTGCCCGACTGTGGCGCCCCGACGACCGCGACATTGCCTGCGGCGCCGCGCAAGTCGGCCAGCAACGGCGTCCGCCGCTGTTCGAAGGGCCGGTCGACGACGCCGAGCGGAATCGTCAGGACGCCTCGTTCGGGCGCACCGGCATCGAGCAGGGTTTGCAGAGCGGGCGCCGGGCCCAGCGGTGGCAGCCAGACCTGGTGCGCGGCCGGGCCATGCCCGCACAGCCGGTCCAGGACGGCGTGCAGCGTCGTCCGCGGCGACGACGCACCGGCGTCGACCCTTCGGGTGATGGCGCCGACGCTTCGGGTTCCGAACGTGCGCACGGACGGATTCGCCACGGATGCCGTGGTCGGCACGCCGGACGCCGCCGAGCCCGAAACGTAAGCGGCGCAGAAGCGGATGAGCTCTCCCCCGCTCGTACGCAGGTAGCCCAAGCCGGGTTTGTTGGGCAATTCGTACGCGTCCGAGGTCCCCAGCACGGCACGTGATTCGGCGGCCGACAGGGTCTTCAAGCAGATCCGATAGGACAGGTGGGCGTCGAGCCCGCGCAGTCGGCCCTCGTCGAGCCGTTGGCTCGCCAGTAGCAGGTGCATGCCCAACGATCGGCCGAGCCGCCCGATCGCCACGAACATGTCGGTGAAATCCGGATGCTGAGTGAGCAACTCGGAGAACTCGTCGACGATGATGAACAGGCTGGGCAGGGCGGCCGACCTGGCGCCCGCCCGGCGGGCTTGCTCGTACGCCGCTGCGCTGATATGGCCGGACGCCCGCAGCAGCCGTTGCCGGCGATTCATCTCACCGGCCAGGGCGTCGCGCATCCTGGCGACCAACGGCGCCTCGTCGGCGAGGTTCGTGATGACCGCGGCCACGTGTGGGGCCCGCGCATAGTCGAGAAATGTTGCGCCGCCTTTGAAGTCGATGAGCAGCAGATTGAGCACTTCGGGAGAGTTGCGCACCATCATGCCCAGTGCGATCGTGCGCAACAGCTCCGACTTGCCGGAGCCGGTGGCCCCGACGCACAGCCCGTGTGGGCCCACGCCGGCGTCCGCGGCCTCCTTGATGTCCAGCTCCACCCGTGCGCCGCCGGCTCGGCTTCCGATCGGGGTGCGGAGCCGATCGCGGTGATCTCGGGCGTGCCACACCGTGATCGGGTCGAAACCGTCCATATCGTCGATTCCCGCCAGGACCGGCCACCCCGCCCCGTCGCCGCCGCGGCGGCCCGTGCCCACCCGGTGTATCGCCAGCCGGCGGGCGCATACCAGCGCCTCCAGGGGGCCCAACCGGTCGGGGCGCGCCGGGCTCTGGGTTTCGCCGGCACCGGTGATCGTCACCGGCGCGTCATCGCGGCCCCGGCCGAGTTGAAGGACGGTCGCGCCCGCGAGCCCTTCGACGTCGCGGTCCAAGTCAGCGACCACCACCGTGTGCGCCGGACGCACGCAGGTCAGCGCGGCCCGCGCCTCGTCCATGTCGCGGTACACCATCCGCGCCGGCCCCGCCCCGTCGGCCGCCGTCGGATGCTGGTTGTGCGGAAGCCATTTCAGCCATTCCCATTGCCAACGGTCTCGGTCGCCGATCACGCCGACGATCAGCAACTGATCCGGAGGGTGCAAGACGGCGAGTTGGCAGATGATCGCGCGCAACGTTCCGCGGGCGCCGGTCGGGTCGCCGTCGATGGTGACGCACGGACTTTCGCGCAGGGGGACGGCGATCGGCCCGACGATCGTCGCATGCGTACGCAGGAAGCGATCCAATGCGGTGGCGGTGACGGGGTCGGTGACGTCCGCGGGCTGGGGCGCGACCAACCTAGTGGCGAGCGGCCGGGGCCCGGCACCGACGCGGACAAGGCAGAAGTCGGGGTCGGTCGCCCGCCGCTCCCACATCCGCCGACCCCCGATCAGTGTCCACAACGTGTCCGGGTCGGGGTGGTCCCACGTCAGTGAGTAACCCTGTGCGGCAGCCGTTTCGAGGACGGTATTGCGCAGCCGGCTGAGGTATGCGAGGTAGCCGAGACGATCGGCGTCGACCCCGCCGCCCCGGCGGCGGCCGCGTCCGGAAAGTGCTGTCACCAGCGTCGAGGCCAGCAGCATGACGGGGAAGGTCACGAACATGGGTGTGCGGGCGCCGCCCGACCCCGACGCGAACGCCGTAGCCATGACGCCCATTCCGGCGACCGCCAACACGGCGGGCAGCAACCGGGACAGCAGGCCAGGCGCCGCCGGTGACGGCGGTTCAGGCGGTGCATCGACGACGAGGTCGGCGGTCGGACCCCCCGGCGGCCGCCGGCGCCCTTCGGGCACGAAGTCCTGGGCCATCTCGTCCCTCCCGTTCGACGACCGTAGGCAGCACCCCATTCGACGACAAGTCACCTGTGGACAGCGGCACACCCGGCTGCCGGATGGTCGCTATGTTCTCAGCATTACGACTGAAGGGGTCACGTTTGCCTGCAACCGATTTGGGGCTGTGCCGGGTGTCAATCCATGCCGGCTCCGCCGTCGCGGACCTGGCCCTCCCGGCCGAGGTCCCCGTCGGCGTCCTGACGCCGTCGATCGTCGACATCCTGGAGGCCCGGGACGGCGACGACGGTCTGACCGCGAAGCGCTACCACCTTTCACCCCCCGGCTCGTCCGCTCTGGACCCGTCGAAAACGCTGGCGCAGAACGGCATCGGAGACGGCGCGGTTCTGTTGCTGAGCCAGGGTTCTCCACCACCGCCGCCCTTCCTGCACCACGATCCGGCGGAGGCCGTGTCCGAGGCGCTGGCGGGTTCCGGCGCTTCGACGAATACCGGGCACCGGTTCGCGGTACGGCTCGCCGGCGCGGTGGCGGCGAACGCCCTGACCGTCGTCGGCATGTTCGCCCTGACCCGAAACACGCTCAGCGGCGGCGCCGACCGTGATCGCCATGCGACGGTGGGCGTGTTGGTGATCTTGGCCGCGATCGCCCTCGTGTCGGCCGCCTTGACGCACCGGTTCCGCCGCGATGCGGTCGCCGGGCTGGCGCTCAACGCGATGGCAACGACATTCGCGGCGGTTGGCGGCTTTTTGGCGGTGCCCGGCGGGCCGGGGGTATGCAACGTGTTGCTGGCCGCGACGGCGGCGGCGGCCACCTGCGTGCTGGCGATCCGGGCCTCGCGTTGCGCCGTCGTCGTGCTGACCGCCGTGTCGTGCGCCGCGACGATCGTCGCGATCGCCGCTTTGGTGGGGGCGATCACCGGCGCACCGCCGTACGCGGTCGGCGCGGCATCGGCGCTGACATCGCTTGGCCTGCTTGGAGTAGCGGCGCGGCTGTCGATCGTGCTGGCGGGGCTATCGCCCCGGGTGCGGCCGATGGCTGGATCCGACGAGACCGAAACAATCGGGACGCACCTGGTGGCGCGCGCACTCCGCGCCGACGCCTGGGCGTCGAGCCTGCTTGCCGCGTTCGCGTCGTCGGCGGCCGTCGGCGCCGTCGTCACAGTCCTGGCCGGCGCACCGCGCTTGTCTTGCATCGCGTTTGGCAGCATCACCGGCGCGTTGCTACTGCTGCGTGCGCGTACTAGTGATAACGCCAGAATGCTGACGCTGGTGATCGCCGGAATCGCCGTCGTAGGAACGACGTTCGGTGTAGCCGTCTCGAGTGCGCCGGGGCGCGGGCCTGGGGTGGCCGCGGCGACGGCAACGCTGGCAGCCGGGGCCGTCTATTTCGGCTTCGTCGCGCCCGCTATCTCGACTCCACGCGTGTTGCGCCGAGCCGCCGACGCCCTGGAGTGGCTCGCGCTGGTTGCCACCGCCCCGCTGACCTGCTGGATCTGCGGACTGTACGGGGCCGTCCGGGGATTGCATTTCCGGTGAGGGCGTCTCCCATCGCGTGCCTCCCGTTGGTCTGGGCGCTGGTGTCGCCGCTTGCAGCACCGACCGCGCAGGCGGTTTCGCCGCCGCAGATCGACGACAAATGGTTACCGAAGCCGGCGCGACCCGCGGCCGCGTTTCCGACGGTGCAACGCGAGGTGTGCGCGGCCGTGACGACGGGACCGGCACCCAACCGGCCGCCCGACATCCTCGACCTGTCGCGGGTCTGGCCGCTGACCCGCGGCGCCGGGCAACGGGTCGCGGTCATCGACACCGGCGTTTCGCCGCAGCGAGCGCTGCCGAACGTGGTGCCGGGCGGTGACTACGTCTCCAACGGCGACGGCACCCAGGATTGCGACGCGCACGGCACCCTGGTCGCCGGAATCGTTGCAGCGGAACGGGATTCGAGCGTGTCCGGATTCAGCGGCGTTGCGCCCGAAGCCACCCTGATCAGCATTCGCCAGTCCAGCGCGAAGTTCTCCCCCGCCAGCGATCGGTCCCGCACCGGCGTCGGCGACGTCGAGACCATGGCCAAGGCCGTCCGCACCGCCGCGGATCTGGGTGCCTCGGTGATCAACATCTCCTCGGTCGCCTGCGTTCCGGCTGCCGCGACGCTCGATGACCGCGCGCTCGGCGCCGCGCTGGCCTACGCAGTGGACATCAAGAACGTGGTCGTCGTCGCCGCGGCCGGCAACACGGGCAGCGCCGCGCAGTGCCCTCCGCAGCGCTTGGACGCCACTTGGGAAACCGTCACGGTCGCGGTCAGTCCGGCGTGGTACGACGACTACGTGCTCACCGTCGGTTCGGTGAACGACGAGGGGGCGCCGTCGGCATTCACCCTCGCCGGGCCCTGGGTCGACGTCGCCGCCCCCGGCGAGGCGGTCACGCCGCTGGGCTCGGCGCCGGTGTCCGGCACCAGTTATTCCGCGCCGGTCGTCAGTGGGCTGGCCGCCCTGATCCGGGCCCGGTTTCCGGTGCTGACCGCCCGGCAGGTGATGCAGCGCATCGAGTCGACGGCGCATCACCCGCCGGCCGGGTGGGATCCGCTCGTCGGTCACGGCACGATCGACGCCCTGGCGGCGGTGAGCACCGATGTCGTTGCGCCGGAGTCCACGCCGACGCCGGACCCGGCGCCTATGGCCGCGCCCCCGGCGGCCGCGCCGCCGAACGCGCGCGCCCGGCACACCGCACTGCGCGGCGTCGTCGCCTGCCTCGCGGGATTGGGCATCGCGCTGGCCGTCGGTGTGGCGAGGGGCCGACTAAGGGGCCGGGACGAAGTCGCGGGCGGTTGACGCCTGTTGTCTGCTGAGCTCGGGGCCGGCGGGAAGGGTCTGCAGGATCGGCCACGGCGCCGGGATCGCCGCCGGCAGCCCAAGGTCCCGCGCGGCGTCGTCGTCGTGGATCGGGAACCGCGCTCCGGTGTCGGTGACCAGGTACCGCGTGCCGACTCGCACGTAGGCGCTCCGGCCTGGCGGCACGTACACGGCGTCCAGCGCGGGGCCGGGCCCGTCGGCCCGTGACAAGGTCACCGGCGCCTGACCGGGCGGCAACGGCAGTCGGTTGCCGGTGAGAAGCGCGGCACCGGCCTGGCCGGATGGCGCCGCCTGCCATGAGACGCACAACGTGCCGTTGCCGTCCGGCAGTGTCGGCGCCCGGTCGGGGAAGCTACCCACCGGCAGCGCGTCGACGATCGGAGCGGCGCGGATCGCGTCGGGTGCGACCGTCACGGCGTTGCTGGTGCGCTGCGGGTTGCTGAAGCGCAGGAGATCGGCAGCCAGTTGTCCGATGCGCTGAATCCCGGCGGCGAGCACTGCGTAATACTCGTCACCGCCGGCCCGCGTGATGCGCACCACGGTGCCGATCGTGAACCCCGGCAATCCCGCCGCCTTCTCGCCCGCGCCCCGGATCCGGGGCGCGCTGATCGGTGGCGCCTCGGGGATGGCGCCCAGCAACGCCGGCGAAACGGGTCGCGGCGCGCGGCGCTCAAGCCGGAAAGCGCGCGTCACCGCGGAGTCGGCGAGGTCCAGCACGGCCCGCTGCCCGTTATAGAGCAGGTAGGCGGGCGAACCCGGGCCGGACGCGACCAGGACGGCCTCGCCGGCGCTCAAGCGGCGGGCCGCCGCGTCGTCCGTGCGGCCCACGAGGACGGTCGTGGTGCCGGCGTGGTCCGTATCGCAGATCGCCCAGGCCGACTCGTCCGCCTTCAACGGCTCCCCGATCAGCTGCGGCGCGCCCGGGATACCCAGCGGCGGTCCGCGTTTGGCGCGGGCCAGGTCCGCTTCCGGCACAGGCTGGGGTTTGGCCGCCGTCGCCGCGATCAACCGCGCCGACGCTAGGTTCAGCACCGGATGCCAGGTGTCGCCCACCCGCACGTAGAGAGCCCCGGACTCTTGTCCCATCACCAGTTGCGCGCCGTCCAGCGCCACCCGGGGCCGCAGCAAAGCAAGGGCCGCGGCCGCCGCGACGGCGATCGCGGCCAGGATGCACCCGATCGTCAGCGCCGGCGTTCGCGCCCGCGTGCGATCGCTGAGGGTGTGGACATCCCCGCCCAGCAACGCGCATTCGAGGCGACGCAGCAGGAATAGGTAGCCGCTGACCTGCAGCCCGGTGGTCGGCTGACGCGGCACTGGTCCCCCTACCCTGCGCAGTTGTTGCACACACGCTAAAGCGGGCATAGGTCGGGCCGCTTAATTGATCCACAGGCCAGCGAACTTTCGAACCGTGCTTAGGGTAGGTAAAGTTACGGCGTGTTTTCTCACCGGATAGGTCGCTGCGTGGGTCTGGGGGCCTCCGCGCTGGTCACCGCGTCTGGCCTGCTGCTGTCCCCCGCCGCGGCGCCGACAGCCTCCGCTTTCGACTGCCCGGACGTCGAGGTCATCTTCGCCCGCGGCACCAACGAGCCCCCGGGCCTGGGCCGGGTCGGCGACGCCCTGGTGGACTCGCTGCGCCAGCAGACCGGGCTGAACATCCTGCCGTACGGGGTGAACTACGCGGCCAGCAAGCTGCAGCTGCACGGCGGTGACGGCGCCAACGACACCATCGACCGCGTCAAGAAGAGCGTGGAGACCTGCCCCAACACCAAGATCGTGCTGGGCGGCTACTCCCAAGGCGCGTCGGTGATGGACATCGTGGCCGGCGTCCCGATCGGCGGCATCAGCTGGGGCAACAAGCTGCCCGAGCAGTACGCCAACAACATCGCGGCCGTCGTCACGTTCGGTGACGTGGCCGACCGCGCCGGCGGCACGCTGCCGACTCAGAGCGCGCTGCTGGGGTCGAAGGCCGCCGACTACTGCAACCCCAACGACCCGATCTGCCACGCCGGTCCCGGTAACGAGTGGAGCGGGCACACAGAGGGCTACGTCCCCGTGTACACCACCCAGGCCGCGGCGTTCGTCGCCCAGAAGCTGGCCGGCTCGAGCCCGTCCAGCCCCGCGTTCGGTCCGCCGTTGGGCCCCGTTCCCGGTGGAACGCCGTCGCCGGTCAACGGGCAGACCCCGCCCGGCTCGCCGCCCTCGATCCACGGCGACACCGGTCCCGCGCCCACGCCGGCGACGCCGACCACGGTGACTCCGCAAGCACCTCTCGTCTGAATCGTTACCGGCCCGCGACCAACGCGCCCCTAACATCGTGGGGTGCGGCTCATTCCACTGACACTGGGCGCCGGGCTGCTCGCGGGCGCCGCGATAGTGGTTGCTCCCCAACTGCTTCCGCAGGCCTTCGCCTCGTGCCCCGGCGTTGAGGTGGTGTTTGCCCGCGGCACCGACGAGCCGCCCGGCGTCGGCAAGGTCGGCGCCGCCTTCGTCAACGCGCTGCGCCAGCAGACTTCCAAAAGCGTTGGCTCCTATGGGGTGAACTACCCGGCCAACAAGGACTTCCTCGCCGCGGCCGACGGCGCCAACGACGCCAGCAATCACATCCAGCAGATGGCCGGTAACTGCCCCAACACCAAGCTGGTGCTCGGCGGATACTCGCAAGGCGCGGCCGTCATCGACATCGTCACGGCCGCACCGCTACCCGGCCTCGGCTTCCGTCAGCCGCTGCCGGCCGCGGCCGCCGACCATGTGGCCGCCGTCGCCCTGTTCGGCAACCCGTCCGCCCGGGCGGGTCAGCTGATGAGCGCCCTCACCCCGGAATTCGACGGCAAGACCATCGACCTGTGCAACCCGGGCGACCCGATCTGCTCGCCCGGAACCCGCTGGGCGTCCCATCTGAGCTATGTGCCCGGATTGACCAACCAGGCCGCGAATTTCGTCGCGAAGAAGGTTTAGCGCGTGCGCAGGTCCCGGGTGATCAGGTTGCGCGCTTCGAGCTGATCGTCGGGCGGATAGTCGACGCTCACCAGCGTCAGACCGTGCGGCGGCGCGGCCGCGAAGTCACTGGATCGGCTTGTGGCGCTGAGCAATTCGCGGCACCAGGACACCGGCCGCCGGTGCTCGCCCACGGCCAGCAGCGCCCCGACCAGCGAGCGCACCATCGACCAGCAGAACGCGTCGGCGGTCACCTGCGCGGTGATCAGGTCGCCGTCGCGTGACCACTGAAGGCGCTGCAGGTCGCGAATGGTGGTGGCGTTGGGCCGGTGCCGGCAGAACCCGGCGAAGTCGTGCAGGCCCACCAGCTCTCGGGAGGCGGCGGCCATCGCGTCGACGTCCAGCGGCCGCGGCCAGGCGGTGACGTAGCGGGCCAGCTGCGGCTGCACCCCGTAGGGCGCGGTCGACAGCTGATACGCATAATGGCGCCGCAGCGCCGAGAACCGGGCGTCGAAACCCGCGGGGGCGCGCCTGATGTCGAGCACCCGCACGTCCGTGGGCAAGAACCGGCCGAGCCGGCGCACCAGCGGCCGGAACTCCGGCTCGCCGACGTGCGGCGAGCGCGGGTAGGCGTTGGGCAGCGCGTCCAGCGGCACGTCGAGGTGGGCCACCTGCCCGGTGGCGTGCACGCCGGTGTCGGTGCGGCCGGCGGCGCGCAGCCGTACCGGGGTGCGGAACAGGGTGGTCAGCGCCTCGTCGAGCACTCCCGCCACGGTGCGCTGGCCGGCCTGAGCCGCCCAGCCCGCGAATTCCGTTCCGTCATAGGCGATGTCGAACCGCAGACGGACCTGAGAATCCGAGTCGTTAACTCTCGTCAGCCTCGTCGGCCTCTTCGGCCTTCTCGGCCTCGGCCCGCGCCTCGATGGCCTCGTCGTGCTTTTCCTCGGCCTTGGCCTGGGCCTCCGTGGATTCCCCGGTTTCCGAAGACTCCGAAGCTCCCGAAGTCTCGGCCGGCTCGGTCACCTCTTCGGCCGTCGGCCCGACGGCCTCCTCAGGCTCGACCGCCGCCTGAGGCGCCGCCGCTGCCGCCACGGGCGCATCAGCCTTCTTGGGCGTCTTCGCACGGCGCGCCCGCTCGGCCTCCGACGTCACCGTCTTCTCCAGCACCAGCTGGATCACCGCCATCGGGGCGTTGTCGCCCTTGCGCGGCTCGACCTTGATGATGCGGGTGTAGCCGCCGTTGCGGTCGGCGAAGAACGGCCCGATCTCGTCGAACAGCTTGTGCACCACGTCCTTATCGCGGATCTTCTTCATCACCTCGCGACGGTTGTGCAGCGTGCCCTTCTTCGCGTGCGTGATCAGCTTCTCCGCGTACGGACGCAGCGCGCGCGCCTTCGGCTCGGTCGTCTTGATCTGGTTGTGCTCGAACAGCGACGTGGCCAGGTTGGCCAGCAGCGCCTTCTGGTGCGAAGACGACCCGCCGAGGCGAGGACCCTTGGTGGGCTTGGGCATTGCACTATCTCCTAAGTGGGGCCGGCCCCCGTATCAGGTAGGGCCGGGACGGACTTCTCTAGTTGTGTCCGGTTCCTCGGCGGCCGCTGCACGGCCGCATCGTCACCGGACGGCCATTACAGCTGTTCGGTTTCCGCGTAGTCCTGGTCGTCGTAGGCGCCCTCGGTGGACCAGGTGCCCGTGGCCACGTCGTAGCCGGCGACCTGCGACGGGTCGAAGCTCGGCGGGCTGTCCTTGAGCGACAGGCCCAGCTGGTGCAGCTTGACCTTCACCTCGTCGATGGACTTCTGGCCGAAGTTCCGGATGTCGAGCAGGTCGGACTCGGTGCGGCTGACCAGCTCGCCGACGGTGTGCACGCCCTCGCGCTTGAGGCAGTTGTAGGACCGCACGGTGAGGTCCAGGTCGTCGATCGGCAGCGCGAACGACGCGATGTGGTCGGCCTCGGCGGGCGACGGCCCGATCTCGATGCCCTCGGCCTCGACGTTGAGTTCGCGTGCCAGGCCGAACAATTCGACCAGGGTCTTACCGGCCGACGCCAGCGCGTCGCGCGGTGTGATCGAGCTCTTGGTCTCGACGTCCAGGATCAGCTTGTCGAAGTCGGTGCGCTGCTCGACACGGGTCGCGTCGACCTTGTAGGTCACCTTGAGCACCGGCGAGTAGATGGAATCGACCGGGATGCGGCCGATTTCGGCCCCGGAGGCCCGGTTCTGCACCGCCGGGACGTAGCCACGGCCACGCTCGACGACGAGCTCGACCTCGAGCTTGCCCTTGTCGTTCAGGGTCGCGATGTGCATGTCGGGGTTGTGCACCGTGACGCCGGCGGGCGGCACGATGTCGCCCGCGGTGACCGCGCCCGGGCCCTGCTTGCGCAGGTACATGGTGACCGGCTCGTCCTCCTCCGAGGACACCACCAGGCCCTTGAGGTTCAGGATGATCGCGGTGACGTCTTCCTTCACCCCGGCGACGGTGGTGAACTCGTGCAGCACGCCGTCGATGCGGATGCTGGTGACGGCCGCGCCGGGAATCGAGGACAGCAGCGTGCGCCGCAGCGAATTGCCCAGGGTGTAACCGAATCCGGGCTCCAGGGGCTCGATCACGAACTGCGAGCGGCTGTCGGTGAGGACTTCTTCCGACAGGGTGGGTCGCTGAGAGATCAGCATGGTGTTTCTTCTTCTCCTTCTCGGCACCCGCTATTTGATGCCGTTAGGTTTCCGCACCGGTCGGTGCGGAAGCTCTTACTTCGAGTAGAACTCGACGATCAGCTGCTCGGCGAGCGGCACGTCGATCTGAGCCCGCTCGGGCAGCTGGTGAATCAGGATGCGCTGGCGCTCGCCGACCACCTGCAGCCAGCTCGGGATCGGGCGGTCGCCCGCCGTCTCCCGCGCGATCTGGAACGGCACCGTGTTCAGCGAGCCGTCCCGCACGTCGATGATGTCGTACTGCGACACCCGGTAGCTGGGCACGTTGACGTGCACGCCGTTGACGCTGAAGTGGCCGTGGCTGACCAGCTGGCGGGCCATCCGGCGCGTGCGGGCCAGCCCCGCGCGGTACACGACGTTGTCCAGCCGGCTTTCCAGGATCTTGAGCAGCTCCTCACCCGTCTTGCCGGGCTGCCGGGTGGCCTCTTCGTAGTAGCGGCGGAACTGCTTCTCCATCACGCCGTAGGTGAAGCGGGCCTTCTGCTTCTCCTGCAGCTGCTGCAGGTATTCGCTCTCCTTGATCCGCGCGCGGCCGTGCTGGCCGGGCGGGTAGGGGCGCTTCTCGAACGCCTGGTCGCCACCGACGAGGTCGGTGCGCAGCCGGCGCGACTTGCGGGTGATGGGTCCGGTGTAACGAGCCATGATTGTGTCCTAGACCCTTCTGCGCTTCGGCGGACGGCAGCCGTTGTGGGGCTGGGGGGTGACGTCGGAGATCGCGCCGACCTCGAGGCCCGCGGCCTGCAGCGAACGGATCGCCGTCTCCCGGCCCGAGCCCGGGCCCTTCACGAACACGTCGACCTTGCGCACACCGTGCTCCTGCGCCTTGCGCGCCGCGTTCTCGGCGGCCAGCTGAGCGGCGAACGGGGTCGATTTCCGCGAGCCCTTGAAGCCGACGTGGCCCGACGACGCCCAGGCGATGACGTTGCCCTGGGGGTCGGTGATGCTCACGATCGTGTTGTTGAACGTGCTCTTGATGTGCGCGGCACCGTGCGGGATGTTCTTCTTTTCCCGCTTGCGGGTCTTCTGCCCCTTCTTGGGGGCAGACGCTGCCTTCTTGGCTGGTGGCATGGGCGATTACCTGGCCTTCTTCTTGCCGGCGATGGTGCGCTTCGGGCCCTTGCGGGTGCGCGCATTGGTCTTGGTCCGCTGGCCGCGCACCGGCAGGCCGCGGCGGTGCCGCAGGCCCTGGTAGCAGCCGATCTCGATCTTGCGGCGAATGTCGGCCTGCACCTCGCGGCGCAGGTCACCCTCAACCTTGAGGTTCGCTTCGATGTAGTCACGCAAGTGGGTCAGCTGGTCGTCGGTCAGGTCCCTGGTGCGCAGGTCCTTGTCGATCCCCGTAGCTGCCAGGATCTCGTTCGACCGGGTACGGCCGACGCCGAAAATGTAGGTCAGCGCGATCTCCATCCGCTTGTCGCGCGGCAGATCGACGCCTACTAATCGAGCCATAGGTGGCGTTTCCTCTTTTTCTAAGCGGAGGTCTGATCCCAGTCCGTTCCCGTCTTGAGACGGGGCCCGGCCTCCGTCCGGGCGTGGATGAGCGACGTATTCGCTCAGTGGTGCTGGGAGGTCTGCATTCAGTTGTGTTGGGCAGAGCCGGCCTTGATGGCTGCGACCCGCATCGCCCGGCTACGCCGCGCTTGCGATCGCCGCCGGATCAGCCCTGGCGCTGCTTGTGGCGCGGATCGGAGCAGATCACCATGACCCGCCCATGCCGACGGATCACCCTGCACTTGTCACAGATTGGCTTGACGCTCGGGTTCACCTTCACGGCTGTTCGATCCTGTTCTTTCTCGTTGTCTTATTCGGGCTTACTTGTACCGGTACACGATGCGGCCCCGGGACAGGTCGTAGGGAGACAGCTCCACCACCACCCGGTCCTCGGGCAGGATGCGGATGTAGTGCTGCCGCATCTTGCCGCTGATGTGGGCGAGCACTTTGTGACCGTTCTCCAGCTCAATGCGGAACATCGCATTGGGCAGGGGCTCGACCACGCGGCCCTCGACCTCTATGGCACCGTCCTTCTTGGCCATAACTTTTCAGCAATCCTCGTCTTTGGTTTCGTATCCTGTGTGCGCCCTTACCGGCGCAGCATTCGCCCGACTAGAAACGTGAGCCGGTTACAGGAAATTCCTCAGACAGGGCACGCAAAAAGTCGGCGCGGATGACGCACCGTTGTCCCACGATACCCGGTCAGGCCCCTTCACCCAAAATCGCCGGCAGCGAAATCCGCCCGGCCTCCTCGACCTGCCGCGAGGGCCCTGACGAGGGCATACTTAACTCCGATGACGAGCCCCGCGAGTCCCGCCGAACCCTCCGCCCAGCCTCGCAAGCCGGTGTTGCTGACCGTCGATGACGATCCCTCCGTCTCGCGCGCGGTCGCCCGTGACCTTCGCCGCCAATACGGCGACCGGCACCGGGTCGTGCGCGCCGAGTCCGGTCCCGACGCCTTGGAGACGCTCAAGGAGCTCAAGCTGCGCGGCGAGACCGTGGCGGTGCTCATCGCCGACTACCGGATGCCGCAGATGAGCGGCATCGAGTTCCTCGAGCAGGCGATGGACCTGTACCCCGCCGCGCGCCGCGTGCTGCTGACCGCGTACGCCGACACCCACGCCGCCATCGACGCGATCAACGTCGTCGACCTCGACCACTACCTGCTCAAGCCGTGGGACCCGCCGCAGGAGAAGTTCTACCCGGTGATCGACGGCCTGCTGGATGCCTGGCGGTCGGCCCCCGAACACCCGATCCCGCACACCAAGGTGATCGGGCACCGCTGGTCGGAGCGGTCCTGGCAGGTGCGCGACTTCCTGGCCCGCAACGGGCTGCACTACTCGTGGTTCATGGCCGACGATCCCGACGGCGAGCGGCTGCTCAAGGCCGCCGGCGAGGACGGCCTGCGGCTGCCCGTCGTCGTCACCGAACGCGGCGACACCCTGGTCGAACCCACCGACGCCCAGCTGGCCGACACCCTGGGCCTGACCACCACGCCGTCGCAGGAGTTCTACGACCTGATCGTCATCGGCGGCGGGCCCGCGGGCCTGGCCGCCGCCGTCTACGGCGCCTCGGAGGGGTTGCGCACGGTGCTGATCGAGCGCACCGCGACGGGCGGGCAGGCGGGCCAGAGTTCACGCATCGAGAACTACCTCGGCTTCCCCGACGGCGTGTCGGGCGGCCAGTTGGCGGAGCGCGCCCGTCGGCAGGCCGAGAAGTTCGGGGCCGAGCTGATCACCGCGCGCTCTGCCACGGCGCTGGAGGTCAACGGTCCCAAGCGCACCGTGCGGTTCGCCGACGGCGGCTCGATCGACGCGCACGCGGTCATCCTGGCCACCGGCGTCACCTACCGCGAGCACCAGGCCGAGGGCTGCGGCGAGCTGACCGGCAAGGGCGTCTACTACGGGGCGGCCGTCTCGATCGCCTCGGAGTGCGCGGGCGAGGAGGTCTACGTCGTCGGTGGGGCCAACTCCGCCGGCCAGGCCGCGATGTACCTGTCCCGCGAGGCGAAGTCGGTGACCATCGTGGTGCGCGGCCCGTCGCTGGACGCGTCGATGTCCTACTACCTCATTCAGCAGATCCAGCGGCGGCCCAACATCACCGTCCGCACCTGCACCGAGGTGCGGCGCGCCGTCGGCGAGGACCACCTGGAGCGGCTGACCCTGGTCGACAACCAGACCGGGGAGACCGAGGACGTCACCTGCGCCCGGATGTTCATCTTCATCGGCGCCGCGCCGCGCACCGAATGGCTGGACGGGGTGCTCGCCCGCGACGACCACGGCTTCGTCCTCACCGGCCCGGACCTGCGCAACGTGTGCGGGTGGACGCTCGACCGCCCGCCGCATCACCTGGAGACCAGCGTGCCGGGCGTATTCGCCACCGGCGACGTGCGGGCCGAGTCCGCCAAGCGCGTCGCGGCCGCGGTCGGCGAGGGATCGATGGCCGTCATGCTGGTGCACCGCTACCTGGCCGAGTCATGACGGCCAAGACACCCTGCCAGCCCGACGAGCTGCGCAGCCTGTTCCTGTTCGAGGCGCTCACCGACGAACAGCTCGCGGTGCTGTGCGCAGCTGGGCACATCGAGAACTACGAACCGGGCCCCATCTGCGTCGAAGGCGAGCCGGCGACCTGCTTCTACGTCCTCATCCAGGGCGAGTTGACGATGTCCAAGCTCTCGGGCGGCCAGGACATCGAAACCAACCGCACCTCGCAGCGCGGCGTCTACTGCGGCGCCTGGCGGGCGTTCACCGGCGGCAAGCAGAAGAGCTACGACGCCTCGGTGCACGTGACCAAGCCGTCGCGGTTCTTCGTGATGGACGCACCCGTGTTCGCCCAGTTCATGAAGGACCAGTTCCCGATGGCCGTCCACCTGCTCGACGGCATCGCCGTCGGCACCGACCGGACCCGGCGGATCATCGACAACCGGGAGAAGCTGCTCGCGCTGGGCCGGCTGTCGGCCGGGCTGACCCACCAGCTGAACAACCCCGCGGCGGCCATCGCCCGCGCGGCCGCCGATCTGCGCGGCCGGGTCGCCGGCATGCGGGGCAAGCTGGCCATGCTCGCCGACGGCACCGTCAGCCCCGAGGCACTCAGCGCCCTGGTCCACCTCCAGCAAGGGGTGGCCGAGCAGGTCGCCAAGTCGGCGACGGAACACCTGAGCGCGATGGAAACCGCCGACCGCGAGGACGCCGTCGGCGACTGGCTGGAAGAGCACGGCGTCGAGGGCGGCTGGGACATCGCGCCGACGTTCGTCGAGGGCGGCATCGACACCGACTGGCTGGAGCGGATTTCCACGGTCAGCGAAGAACTCGCGTCGACATCGCTGGAGGAGGCGATCCGGTGGATCAACTACACCATCGAGAGCGAGCTGCTGATGAACCAGATTTTGGAAGCGAGCAAGCGGATTTCGGCGTTGGTCGCCGACGCCAAGCAGTATTCGCAGCTGGACCGCGCCCCGTTCCAGGTGGCCAACATCCACGAATTGCTGCGCTCCACACTGGTGATGTTCGCCGACCGGTTGACCAAGGACGGAAGCAGGGGCACCAAAGCGATCACCCTGGTGAAGGATTTCGACCAGTCGCTTCCCGAAATTCCCTGCTACCCAGGCGATCTCAACCAGGTGTGGACCAACATCATCGACAACGCCATCGCCGCGATGCGCGACACGGGCGGCACGCTGACCGTCCGCACCTGCCGGGAGGGCGAGAACATGGTTCGCGTCGAGATCTGCGACACCGGGCCCGGGGTGCCCGAGGAAGCCCGCGAGCACATCTTCGAGCCGTTCTTCACCACCAAGCCGTTCGGCGAGGGCACCGGCCTCGGGCTGGACCTGGCGTTCAACATCGTCGTCAAGAAGCATCGCGGGGACCTGCGCGTCGAATCGGTGCCCGGCGACACCCGGTTCATCGTGCTGCTACCGCTGGAAGTCCCGCCGGTCGCGGACCCGGAGCCGGTCGAATCGGTGGAATAGGGCCGCCGCCGCGCCGGTTGGGAACAACCATGACCGATGCAGCGAGCAAGCCCAACCTCGGCCGGTTCGGATCGTTCGGACGCGGCGTCACGCCTGAACAAGCCAAAGACATCGAAGCCCTGGGCTACGGGGCCGTCTGGGTGGGCGGCTCTCCCCCCGCCGAGCTGGCCTGGGTGGAGCCCATCCTCGAAGCGACGACCACCCTGCAGGTGGCCACCGGCATCGTCAACATCTGGACGGCCGCGGCGAAGCCGGTGGCCGAGTCGTTCCACCGCATCGACAAGGCCTACCCCGGCCGCTTCCTGTTGGGCATCGGCGTCGGCCATCCCGAGGCGCACGCGGAGTACCGCAAGCCCTACGACGCGCTGGCCGAGTACCTGCAACAACTCGACGACTACGGCGTGCCCGCCCACCGCCGCGTGGTGGCCGCGCTCGGACCCCGGGTACTCAAGCTGTCCGCGGAGCGCGCCGCCGGGGCGCACCCGTACCTCACCACCCCCGAACACACCGCGCAGGCGCGCGAGCTGATCGGCCCGTCGGCGTTCCTGGCGCCCGAACACAAAGCCGTGCTGACCACCGACGTCGAGAAGGCCCGCGCGGTGGGCCGCAGGGCGCTCGACATCTATTTCCAACTGGCCAACTACCGCAACAACTGGAAACGGCTCGGTTTCACCGACGAGGAAGTCACCAAGCCGGGCAGCGACCGCCTGATCGACTCGTTGGTCGCCTACGGCACGCCGGAGGCGATCGCGGCCCGATTGAAAGAGCACCTCGACGCGGGGGCCGACCACGTGCCGGTGCAGGTCCTGACCAAGGATGAAAACCTGGTGCCGGCGTTGGCCGAATTGGCGGGGCCGCTCGGACTGAGCTGACAGACGCGGGAGGGGACGTAGATGACCGAGGCAGTAGCACTCAAACCCGACCTGGGCCGGTTCGGCGTCTGGCTGCCCAACCGATCCATCACCGGGGAACTTGCGGCGCGGATCGAGTCACTCGGCTACGGCGCCGCCTGGATCGGTGGTTCGCCGGACGCCGAGCTGTCGTGGGTGGAACCGGCCCTGGCGCAGACCTCCTCGCTGCAGCTGGCCACCGGGATCATCAACATCTGGACGGCGCAGGCCGCGGCCGTCGCCCGGTCCTTCCAGCGCATCGAAACGGCTTATCCCGGAAGGTTTTTGCTCGGGGTCGGCGTCGGGCATCCCGAGCACACCCAGGAGTACGTCAAGCCGTACGACGCGCTGGCCTCCTACCTCGACGAGCTCGACGCCACGATGGTGCCCACCAGCCGCCGCGTGCTCGCCGCGCTGGGGCCGCGCGTGCTGCGGCTGGCGGCCCAGCGCAGCGCCGGCGCGCACCCGTATCTGACCACGCCGGAACACACGGCCAAGGCCCGCGAACTGGTCGGCAAGTCCGTGTTCCTCGCGCCCGAACACAAGGTGGTGCTGACCACCCCGGACCAAGAAGGGGCGGAGGCAGCCCGCGCCATCGGGCGCAGGTATGCCGACTTCTACCTGGACCTGAGTAACTACGTGAACAACTGGCTGCGGCTCGGGTTCACCGAAGCCGACGTCCGCAAGCCGGGCAGCGACCGGCTGATCGACGCGGTGGTCGCGTATGGCACGCCGGAGGCCATCGCGCAGCGACTCCGCGAACACTGCGACGCCGGAGCCGACCACGTGGCCATCCAGGTGCTGGACAGCCAGGACGACGACGCGCTCGTTTCGGCGCTCAGCGAACTGGCCGGGCCGCTGGGGCTGACTGCCGCAAGCTGACCCGTCCGCTCGGTTAGGGTTTGACCATGCGGTTACTGGTCACCGGCGGCGCGGGGTTCATCGGCGCGAACTTCGTGCACAGCACCGTCCGCGAACACCCCGAGGACTCGGTGACGGTGCTCGACGCCCTGACCTACGCCGGGCGGCGGGAGTCGCTGGCCGACGTCGAGGACGCCATTCGGCTGGTCGTCGGGGACATCTGCGACACCGAGCTGGTCTCCGGGCTGGTCGCCGAGTCCGACGCGGTCGTGCACTTCGCCGCGGAAAGCCACGTGGACAACGCGCTGGACGACCCGGGCCCGTTCCTGCACACGAACGTGGTCGGCACGTTCACCATCCTGGAAGCCGTCCGGCGCCACGGCGTGCGGTTGCACCACATTTCGACCGACGAGGTCTACGGCGACCTCGAGCTCGACGACCCCAACCGGTTCACCGAATCGACGCCCTACAACCCGTCGAGCCCGTACTCGGCTACCAAGGCCGGAGCCGACATGCTGGTCCGGGCGTGGGTTCGCTCCTACGGCGTGCGCGCGACGATCTCGAACTGCTCCAACAACTACGGCCCGTATCAGCATGTCGAGAAGTTCATCCCGCGCCAGATCACCAACGTGCTCACCGGCCGGCGGCCCAAGCTGTACGGCAGCGGCGCCAACGTCCGCGACTGGATCCACGTCGACGACCACAACAGCGCCGTGCGGCGCATCCTGGAAAAGGGCGAAATCGGCCGCACCTACCTGATCAGCTCGGAGGGCGAACGCGACAACCTCAGCGTGCTGCGCACGCTGCTGAAGATGATGGGCCGCGAACCCGACGACTTCGACCACGTGACCGACCGCGTCGGCCACGACTTGCGCTACGCCATCGACCCGTCGATGCTCTACGACGAATTGTGCTGGGCGCCAAAGCATACCGACTTCGAGGAGGGCTTGAGCGCCACCATCGACTGGTATCGTGCGAACGAATCGTGGTGGCGCCCTCTGAAGGACGCCGCGGAAGCCCGTTATGAAGGACGTGGTCAATAAGATGAAGGTTCGCGAACTCGACATCCCCGGCACCTGGGAGATCACCCCCGCCCTTCATGGCGACTCCCGGGGCCTGCTCTTCGAGTGGCTCACCGACCACGACTTCACCGGCTTCGCCGGTCACCGCCTGGACGTCCGGCAGGCCAACTGTTCGGTGTCGTCCGCCGGCGTGCTACGTGGCCTGCACTTCGCCCAGGTTCCCCCGAGCCAGGCCAAATACGTGACCTGCGTGTCCGGCTCGGTGTTCGATGTGGTGGTCGACATCCGGGTGGGCTCACCCACATTCGGCCAGTGGGATTCGGTTCTGCTCGACGACCTGAATCACAAGACGATTTACATTTCGGAGGGCTTGGCGCACGGCTTCCTTGCGCTCCAAGACAATTCGACGGTGATGTACCTGTGCTCGGCCGAATACAACCCGCAGCGCGAACACACCATCTGCCCCACGGATCCGGCGTTGGCGATCGACTGGCCGCTGGTCAACGGCGCCGCCCCCAACCTGTCCGACCGCGACGCGGCTGCCCCGAGCTTCGAAGAGGTCCGCGCCTCGGGCCTGCTGCCCTCCTGGGAGGAGACGCAGCGGTTCATCAACGCCAAGCGCGACGGGTAACGGGGGCGGTCGCGGGGCGACCCGGCCACCAAGACCGGGGATGAATTTTGTGGCGCGCGTGCGGATCGCGTTTGCACACCTGACGCCGAGCGCCGTTATGGCTTACCGGATATGGGGCAGTGGCGGTTTTGCCACCGAGAAATCCCTCAGGTAGCGTGAATTCGCCCGCTTTGGCGATCTGTGACGATATGACGACACCGCAGCGCCCTATGCGGACAACTGGGGAGGCGGATGAAACTCGGGCAGGTATTCGATCCGCGCAATAACGCACTCAATGCGTGGCGCTTGGCGCTGGCCGCCGAAGTGATCTTCTGGCACACGTTGTCCGTAAGGAATCACCTCCCGTCGTCCCGGGCGGTGTTGCAACTGCTCCTTTGCATAGGGGTGGATGGGTTCTTCGGCATTTCCGGATTCCTGATCACCGCGAGTTGGCTGAGCAACCCGAAGCTACGCGAATATCTCGCCGCTCGGGCTCTTCGCATCCTGCCCGGCTTTTACGTTTGCCTGCTGGTGACCGCCTTCGTGATTGCTCCTATCAGCGTGGCGATTCAAGGCGGGTCGCCCGCCAAACTCATATCGTCGGGCGCGCCGCTGGAATACGTTCTGAAGAACAGCGCCGTGGCGCTGGTCAAATTCGATGTCGGTGGCACACCGCGCGACATTCCCAACGCGGGGATGTGGAACGGTTCGCTGTGGTCCCTCATTTGGGAAATCATGTGCTACCTAGTCGTCGCGGGTATCGGGGTAGTCGGCCTTGCGAAGTACCGGTGGGTATCCCTGGCAATCCTCTTGCCGGCGACGGTCGGGGCCGCAATGCTGCCGCCGTTGAGATTTCCCGACGTACTTCATCAACATGAGGGCGGCGGCGACGTCCGCACCGCCCTGCTCTTCTTGATTTGCCGGTCCGCAATCATGTTCGCGGCCGGGGCGTTCCTTTACCAGTGGCGCGACGTGATTCCCGCGCGATGGTGGCTCGTCGGGGTGAGCGTCGCCATCGTCATAGCGGCCGGTTCGCTACCCGACTACCGGGTCGTCGCCGCCGTCCCGCTGGCCTATGCCGTCATCGTCTCCGGCTCCCTGATCCACAACGAGCGCTTGAGGCTGCGTACGGATCTGTCTTACGGGACTTATATCTACGCCTACCCGGTTCAGCAGTTGCTCACCGTCATGGGACTTCTCCGTTTGGCCCCGCTCCTCTTCACCCTCGTCGTGGCAGCGGCGACGTTGCCCCTGGCCGTGGCGAGCTGGTTTCTCATCGAAAGGCCCGCCAGGTCTCTCAAATACCGTCTGAAGCGGAAGTCGGTGACCCCGGTCCCCGACGGAGCGGGCGACGACCGGCGCACCCGAGAGGCACCGGATACCGCCTAGCCGTGGGTGCGAGCAGTCCGGGAGATACGGGCTTCACAGAAGTTCATAGAGTGTCTTATGATTCCGCGGGCAGCTCGGGGGCTACGACAGGAAGACGCGTGACACTCGGGCAGCAATTCGATCCGCGCAACAATGCACTCAACGCGTGGCGGCTGGTGCTGGCGATTTCGGTGATACTAGGCCACTCCTTCACCCTGACCGGACATCATCTGCCGGCCGGGATGGTTGGACATCTCTTGGGCGCCGGAGGGGTCGACGGCTTCTTCGCGGTCTCGGGATTCCTGATCACCGCGAGCTGGCTTCGGCACCCCCACATCCGGGACTATCTCGTGGCCCGCGCCCTGCGCATCCTCCCCGGGTTCTACGTCTGCCTGGTCGTCACCGCATTCGTCGTCGCCCCGATCGGCGTTCACATCCAGGGCGGCTCGGCGATGAAATTGCTACTGTCCTCGGCGCCCTTCGACTACGTCCTGATGAACAGCGCGGTGGCCACCCTCAAGGTCGATGTCGGCGGAACGCCGACCGGGATCCCGTATCCGGGCACGTGGAACAGTTCGCTGTGGACACTCATGTTCGAGCTTGCCTGCTATCTGGCCGTGGCGGCCATCGGCGTCGCCGGCCTCGCCAGCCGCCGGTGGGTCTCCCCCGCGATCTTGGTAGTGGCGGTGGCGGCCGAGGTGTTATCGCCGCCCATGGCAATCGGCCAGCCGATGGCTTCCCAGTTCGCCGCCGCGAGCGCGCGCTTCGCCGTCATGTTCGCGGCCGGAGCCTTGCTCTACCAATGGCGGGACAAGATCCCCGCCCGGTGGTCGCTTGTGTGGGTGTGCGTGGTCGTCGTCGCCCTGGGCGGCACGCTACTTCCGCATCATCGGCTGCTTGGTGGCATCCCCCTTGCCTACGCGATCATCGCGTCCGGCGCGCTACTGCAGAGCAAACGACTGAGGCTCCGTACGGATCTCTCCTACGGCGTGTACATCTACGGCTTCCCGGTTCAGCAGTTGCTGATGATCTCGTGGGTTGGCGTCCCGACTCCGATTGTGCACGCGGGCGTCGCGACGATAGCCACACTGCCGCTAGCCGCTCTGAGCTGGTTTCTGGTCGAGAAGCCCGCGATGTCGCTGAAGGCCCAACTGTTGACCAAGTGGAAGGCGGAAGAGGAAGCCGCCGACATGGTGGATCTCATCCTTGAGGAACCGACTGACGAGGTTGCCGATCCCGCCTAGTCGCCAGTTCCCCCGCCCACAGCAGCACCGTCAACGCCTCCGCGGTCACCGTAATCGCGGCATACGGCGCGGGTTCCCAACCTCGCTCGACAAACCCCTGCAGCCCAACGGTCCTCGACAGCGCGAACGCGACCAGCGAGCCGCCCGCCACGGCGGCCGCGGCCCACCGCAGCCATTCGGGACCGCCAAGGAGGATCAGCAGGGCGAGGGCGAACGAGGCGCTGGCCTGAACCAGAAACGCGGCGCCGATGTCCGGGATGTGGCGATAGCCATGGACATACAGGTAGGCGTGGCCGGCGGCGCTGACGGCCAGTGACACGGCCAGGCCGAGGCGAATCAGCAGAGTCATTGCAGGGCCTGCTCTTTCAACGCCAGGACGGTCTCACCCTTGGTGTAGCTCACCTCGCGGATGCCGAGCGCGTCGCGGAGCTTGCCCGCGGGCAGGGTGACCGGCTTGGGCGCGGGCCCGTCGCCGGGCTTCGGCAGCGGATACGCGGTCGTGGTCCCGCTGTAGAACGTCACCTTGCCCTCCGTCTTGGAAAAGAGTTGGTGCACATGCCCGTTCAGGCAGGTGACCGACGAGAACCGGCGCAGGTAGGACAGCGCCTGGGTCGCGTCGTCGGTGCCCCAGCCCCAGTTCGGGTACATCGCGAACAACGGGATGTGGCTGAACACGATGACGGGGGTGTCGCTCGACAGCCGCGCGACGTCCTTCTCGACGAACTCCAGCTGGTCGGTCCCCAGGTGCCCGAGTTTGTGCAGGTTCAACGTGTTGACCAGTGCGATCACGTGGACGCCCGCGGTGTCGAAGCTGTACCAGCCGTCACCGGCGGATCCGGCGCCGAAGGCGCTGCGGTACTTCTGGCCCGCGTCGTCGACGGAGTCGTGCTCCCCCGGAACGGTGAACACGTGCGGCGTCTTCAAGGCGGTCATCATCTGCTTAACCTGGTCGAACTGCTCGGGGCTGGACAGGTGCGTGAGGTCACCGGTATGCACCACGAAATCCGGTGTGTAGCCGAGGTTGTTGACCTGGTCGATGGCGTGGCCGAATGTGCCGGCGACGTCCGGGTTGGGTGCCCCGGTGAAGCCGATGTGGCTGTCGCTGATCTGCGCGAACCGCAGGGCGGGCCGGGCGTGGGTGTGCTCGGTGGCGGCCGCGCCGGCGACGTGCGAAATGACCTCGCCGCCAACCACGGAGAACCCGACCGCCGCGCCGAACCAAGCCGTGTGTCGCATCAGCTGGCGGCGACTCATGTTCGGGTTCACCGGGTCACCACCACGGTCCCGTGCATCATCGGGTGGATCGAGCACACGTAGTCGAAAGTGCCCGGGTCGGTGAAGGTGTGGGTGAATGTGGCACCGGTCCCCATCCCGGGCGAGTGGAACGACCCGTCGCTCGCGGCCACGGTGTGGGGCTCTTCGTCGCGGTTGGTCCACGTGACCGTGGTGCCCGCGGTGACGGTCAGCGTCGCGGGCGCGAATGCGAAACCGTCGATGTTGACCTGGTTGCCGGTCGCCGGCGCCGCCGGTGCGGTGACGGACGTGGAACCCATGGACACGCCGGGACTGGAGCCGGCGGCCGGCCGCGAAGCCGAGCAACCCGCCAGCACCGCGGCGACGGCCAGCGCGGCCGCCGAAAGTTTTGTAAGCGTCATGCCCATAGATAGGGCGACGCGTTACACCACTCAGGCGGGCTGGTCGGGACGCGGGGGCGCGAACACCTCGATGACGCCGTCGGCCTCGCGAACCAACAACGGCGGCAACGGCTTCGGGGCGATCGGCAACTGATGGGTGAGCACCTGCCCGGTCGGCGAGAAGGACGTCGAGTGACAGGGGCAGCGCAGCGTGTCGTCGGGGGCGTCGAACCACAACCGGCACCCCTGATGGGTGCACACGCCGGAGACGGCCTGGGGTTTGCCGTCGACACGGCGCACGAATCCGCTGACCGAACCCAGGTCGAACGGGTGCATGACCCCGTCGGTCACCTGCGAGCTGGCCGCCACGCGCTGCCACGTCCCGGCGTTGGGCGTGAGCGGCGCGTTGTCGGCGGCCGGGACACCACCGGTTTCACCGGTGACCAGCGCGCGGTCGATGGACACCGCGGTGACCGCGGCGGCCGCCGCGGCGGACGTCCCGACGATGACCTGGCGGCGGGTGCTGCTGTGTTTGGGCGCCGCTTCTCCGCGGCCGTCGGACATCTGTTCGGCGATGCGGCGATGCAGATCGTCGAGGAACTCCGGGCGCGGCGCGTCGCCCCTGCGCCCGGCCGCGCGCAGTTCGATCGCCGTGCGCAGCTGCGCCGCCTCGAAGTCGTCGGGGGCGAACGGCCTGGGCCGGCGGCCCCGCAACAGGTCGTCGACGTATCGGCGTAACCCGCGGGCGTTCATGGTGCGCCCCCCTCGCTCACCTGTGCCGCCAGCCGCAGCGCGCGATGCTGTAGCACCTTGGCGTTGGCGACGCTGACCCCCAGCTCCGCGGCGGAGTCCTTGATCGAATGACCCTGCAGGAAGCGCAGTTCCAGGATGTGCCGGTAACGGTCCGGAAGGTTGTCCAGGACCCGGGCGACACGCTGCGGCGCCGTGCTGATCGCCTCCTCGCTTTCCGGTGGCTGTTCGATGTCGTCGATCGAGGTTATCTCCCGGCCCAGCGTCTCCCGCCAGTGCGCGGCCAGCACCGTTCGCGCGGTGACCCGCAGGTACGCGCGCACCTCGCCGACGCTCGCGGTCAGCCGGAGCGGCCGCAGCGCCGCCAGGAAGACCTCGGCGGTGAGGTCCTCGGCGTCGGCCCGGTTGCCGACACGCGCGAACAGCGTGCGATACACCCAGGACGCGTTGTCCTGGTACACCGCTTCCCAATCGGGATAGCCATCGTCAATGCCGCTGTCGGGCACCGCCCGCAGCGGCCGTTTGACGGGTTCGTTTCCTGCCGCCACGTGCCTCCTCCACCCGATGAATATCGAGCCGGGTTACACCGGGTATCACGGTGCCGCGAGCGAGGTTTGTTCACTGAGCAGTTCGTCGAGTTTGGCGGCGGTGGCCGAGAATACCGACTTGGCGATGCTGAGTATGCGTTCACGGACGCGGGGCTTCGCCGACGCCGGCGGCAACAGGTGGCCGATCAGGTGACCGAACAGGTCCAGGCGCGCCGCGGACATCCAGGCGGTCAGGTCCGGGTCGTCGAGCCAGCGCAACTGATTGGCGTAGTCGGCCCGCGCCAGCCGCAGCCAGTCCGTGTCGGTGTCGGGATGCGGCAACGGCACGCACAGCTCGTTCTTGACCGGGTCGTCGTGATACGCGGCTTCGACGTGGGCGATCAGCGCGGCGCTGAAGATCTGCTGGCAGCCGCGAACGGCTTGCAGCGTGATGTGTCCGGCACCGAAAATGGGTGTCGCCGGCCGCTTTTCGGCGCCGTCGGCGGTGCAGTCGATGTACAGGTCGTCACCGCCGCGCATCACCGTGCCGCCGTCGAGGACGATTCGGTCCGCGTCCACGCGCCGCACGTGGCCCATTCGGACCACGTCGCCGATGCGGCGGAGCTGATCGAGTTCCAGCCGGGTGACGGTCGCGCAGCGGTACATGGTGGGCCGGACCGCCGGGTCGACGCGCAGCAGCAGGCCGGCGTCCTCCTGCCTCGCGAACAGGTCCTCGACCGACGTGGCGTCCCGGATGGCCCGCAGCTGCGCGGTGAAGCTGTTCTTGATGACGTCGGCGAACAACGACCCGGGCTGCATCGTCGCCCGATCCAGCAGCCACGAGTCGCGGGGCACGATCCAGGTCAGCCGCTCCGGCGCGATGCCCTGGCCGAGCAGCCACAGGCACGTGTCGATGCCGGTCTTGCCGGCGCCGACGATCACGTACCGCTGGTGCGCGCCGAGCCGTGGCAGGTCGCCGGGGGGCACGCAGGCGACGCCGGGTGCGACCGCGTAGGGGGGCGGGCGCATGGCCGGCACCGTGACGCGCATGTAGGTGGCGTCGACGACGCGGCGCGCCACGGTGACGGTGTAGTCGTCGCCCGCGAGCGTGGTGAAGCGGCCTTTTGCGCCTTCCTGGCCGCGGTACTCGCTCATCGGGAAGTAGGTGACCCGCCCGGTCGCCAACAGCTGCCGGCGCATCACGTGGTCGTAGTAGGCGCACACCTCCCCGGCGGTGGCCAACTCGTAAAGCCCCTGATTCCAACCGATTCGGTCAATCGAGTCGCTGCCCAGCGGCAGCGAGTTGACGCCGTAGAACGCCGAGGGCTGATGCAGGCGGACGAACGGGTAGGCCATGGTCCAGTGCCCGCCCGGCTGGTGGTTGCGATCGACCAGCACCACGCGGGCGTCCGTCTCGGATACCAGCGTGTCGACGAACGCCATGCCCATGGCGCCCGCGCCGACCACCAGGTAGTCGGCCTCGATGGTGTGCATACGCCTGAAGGCTAGCGCGCTCAGCCGATGTCGGCCGCCGCGGCGCGGAGGTCATCGAGGGCCTTGAGGGCCAATTCGGCGAGGTCCTGGTCGTCGTCCCCGGCAAGCCATTCGGCGTAGGCCTCCTTGAACGCGAGCACGCCCAGCTCGGCGGCCAGGGCCGCGACCCTCTTCGGCACGCCCCGCGCGCGCAACGCGTCGGCCGTGGCCGCGGCGAGGCCGACCTGTTTGAGCGCGTCGCGCTCCTGCAGCTCGGTGCTGCTGGCGATGACGGCCTGCAGCCGGGGACCCAGCTCGCGATTGAACGGCGCCAACGGCCCGGCCGCCCGCTGTAGCCCGGCGGCGACCGCGGCGAGCGGGCTTGCATTCGGGGGCGCCGAGGCGATGCCCTCGGTCAGCAGTCGCGCGAGGGTCTCCTGGCCGGCCGCCAGCACCTCGCGCTTGTCGGGGAAGTACCGGAAGAAGGTGCTTTTCGTCAGGCCGGCCCGATCGGCGATCTCGGCGACGGTGGTCCGGTCGTAACCCTGATCGGAGAACAGCTGCAGGGCGGCGGCGACCAGCCGCGCGCGCGCATCCGGTTCCCAACGGGGCATCCGGTCATCGTAGCGATGCGACATTTGTCCCATCACTCTGCTAGCGTGATGAGACATAAGTCCCATCACTCGAGGAGATGCTCATGCGCGTGTTCGTCACCGGCGCCACCGGCGGGATCGGTTCGGCAGTCGTGCCCGAGCTCATCGGCGCGGGCCACCAGGTCTTGGCGTTGGCGCGCTCCGACGCGTCGGCCCGGGCCGCCCGAGCCCTGGGAGCCGACGTGCTGCCCGGCGATCTTGATGACCCGGACAGCCTGCGCACGGGCGCCAAGGAGTCCGACGGGGTCGTTCACCTCGCCTTCCTGCACTTCGACGATTTCGAGAAGGCGGTCGCCCAGGAAGCCGGCGCGGTCGAGGCGTTCGGCGCCGCGCTCGACGGGACCGGCAAGCCGTTCGTGATGGCGTCGGGCACGCCCCCCGTCCCGGGTCGCGCCTCCACCGAGCGGGATGCGCCACCGACGGAGGGCCCGATCGGCGGGCGTGCCCAAAACGCGCACGCCGCCCTGGAACTGGCCGCCCGAGGCGTCCGTTCGGCGGTGGTCCGCCTCCCCCGCTCCGTCCATCGGGCCGGCGGCCCCTGCGGTTTCGCCTCCCTGCTCGTCGAGGCCGCCCGACGAACCGGGGTGTCCGGATACGTCGGCGACGGCACCCAGCGCTGGCCCGCCGTGCACGTCCTCGACGCCGCCCGCCTGTTCCGCGTGGTCCTTGAGGAGGCCACTCCGGGGACGGTGGCGCACGCCGTCGCCGACGAGGGCGACCCGATGCGCGCGCTCGCCGAGGCGATCGGCGGCCAGCTCGGTCTCCCCGCGGCGTCGGTCCCCGCCGAGCATTTCGGACCCCTGGGCGCCGTCTACGCCCTGGACCAGCCGGCCTCGAGCGAGCTGACCCGCGAGCGATTCGGCTGGCAGCCCACCCATCCGAGCCTGCTGGCCGACCTGGAGGCCGGAAACTACCCCAGCTGAAATACCGCGTCCTTGCGACGCCCGGCGGCGGTTACTAGGATATCCAAGTATCCGCCTCTCACGCGCGTACGAACCCGAGGACACCATGAGCACACAGATCCCCCACTTCATCGACGGGCAGCGCACCGCCGGCCAGTCCAGCCGCACCGCCGACGTCTTCAACCCCAGCACCGGCGAGGTGCAGGCGCAGGTCGCGATGGCCGGCAAGGCCGACGTCGACGCCGCGGTGGCCTCGGCCGTCGAAGCGCAAAAGGATTGGGCCGCATGGAATCCGCAGCGTCGTGCCCGGGTGATGATGCGTTTCATCGACCTGGTCAACGACCACATGGACGAGCTCGCCGAGCTGCTGTCCCTCGAGCACGGCAAGACGCTGGCCGACGCGCGCGGTGACATCCAGCGCGGCATCGAGGTCATCGAGTTCGCCGTCGGCATCCCCCATTTGCTCAAGGGGGAGTACAGCGAGGGCGCCGGCCCCGGCATCGATGTCTACTCGCTGCGCCAGCCCCTGGGCGTGGTCGCGGGCATCACCCCGTTCAACTTCCCGGCCATGATCCCGCTGTGGAAGGCCGGACCCGCTTTGGCGTGCGGGAACGCGTTCGTCCTCAAGCCCAGCGAGCGCGACCCCTCGGTCCCGGTGCGGTTGGCGGAGCTGTTCGGAGAGGCGGGCCTGCCGCCCGGCGTCTTCCAGGTGGTGCACGGCGACAAGGAGGCCGTCGACGCCATCCTGCACCACCCCGACATCCAGGCCGTGGGCTTCGTCGGCAGCTCGGACATCGCGCAGTACATCTACGCGACGGCCGCGGCCACCGGCAAGCGTTCGCAGTGCTTCGGCGGCGCCAAGAACCACATGATCGTGATGCCCGACGCGGATCTCGACCAGGCCGTCGACGCGCTGATCGGAGCCGGCTACGGCAGCGCCGGCGAACGCTGCATGGCGATCAGCGTCGCGGTGCCGGTCGGCGAGCAGACCGCGAACCGCCTGCGCGCCAGGCTGATCGACCGGATCAACAACCTGCGGGTGGGCCACAGCCTGGATCCCAAGGCCGACTACGGTCCGCTGGTCACCGAGGCCGCGCTGGCGCGCGTGCGCGACTACATCGAGCAGGGCGTGGCCGCCGGAGCGGAGATAGTGATCGACGGGCGCGAACGCGCCAGCGACGACCTGACCTTCGACGACGCCAGCCTCGAGGGCGGATTCTTCATCGGCCCAACGCTGTTCGATCACGTCACCCCCGACATGTCGATCTACACCGACGAAATCTTCGGGCCGGTGCTGTGCATCGTGCGCGCCCACGACTACGAAGAGGCGCTGCGGTTGCCGTCGGAGCACGAGTACGGCAACGGCGTCGCGGTCTTCACCCGCGACGGCGACGCCGCGCGTGACTTCGTGTCCCGGGTCCAGGTGGGCATGGTCGGTGTCAACGTGCCGATCCCGGTTCCGGTGGCCTACCACACGTTTGGCGGTTGGAAGCGTTCCGGCTTCGGCGACCTGAACCAGCACGGCCCGGCGTCGATCCAGTTCTACACCAAGGTCAAGACCGTCACGTCGCGGTGGCCGTCCGGCATCAAGGACGGCGCCGAATTCGTGATTCCCACGATGGATTAGGGCACTATGTTCACCCTGAACGACGACGAACGGGTCATCACCGAAACGGCGGCCGCGTTCGCCGCCAAACGAATCGCCCCGCACACGCTGGAATGGGACGCGGCCAAGCACTTTCCGACCGACGTGCTGCGCGAGTCCGCCGAGCTCGGCATGGCGGCGATCTACTGCCGCGAAGACGCCGGCGGCAGCGGGCTGCGCCGGCTAGACGGGGTCCGCATTTTCGAGCAGCTGGCCATCGCGTGCCCGACGATCGCGGCGTTCCTGTCGATTCACAACATGTGCGCGTGGATGATCGACAAGTTCGGCACCGCCGAACAGCGCAAGGCGTGGGTGCCGCGGCTGGCCGCGATGGACGTCATCGCCAGCTACTGCCTCACCGAGCCGGGCGCGGGTTCGGACGCCAGCGCGTTGAGTACGCGCGCCGTCCGCGAGGGCGGCGACTACGTGCTCGACGGCGTCAAGCAGTTCATCTCCGGCGCGGGGGCTTCGGACGTCTACGTCGTGATGGCCAGGACCGGCGGTGAGGGTCCGCGCGGAATCTCGGCCTTCGTCGTCGAAAAGGGCGCGCGGGGGCTGAGTTTCGGTGCGCTGGAAGAGAAGATGGGCTGGCACGCGCAACCCACCGCGCAGGTGATCCTGGAGGGTGTGCGAGTGCCCGCCGAGGCCATGCTGGGTGGCGCGGACGGCGAGGGCGCCGGCTTCGGCATCGCGATGAACGGCCTCAACGGCGGCCGGCTCAACATCGCGGCGTGCTCGCTGGGCGGCGCCCAGTCCGCCTTCGACAAGACGGGCGCCTATGTCCGGGAACGGGCGGCGTTCGGCAAAGCCCTGCTCGACGAGCCCACGATCCGGTTCACCCTGGCCGACATGGCCACCGGGCTGGAAACGTCGCGAATGATGTTGTGGCGGGCCGCGGATGCGTTGGACAACGACGACCCAGACAAGGTCGAGCTGTGCGCGATGGCCAAGCGCTACGTCACCGACACCTGCTTCGAGGTCGCCGACAAGGCCCTGCAGCTGCACGGCGGCTACGGCTACCTGCGCGAGTACGGCCTGGAGAAGATCGTCCGCGACCTACGCGTGCACCGCATCCTGGAGGGCACCAACGAGATCATGCGGGTGGTCGTCGGGAGGGCCGAGGCGGCGCGAGTGCGGGCGAGCGCGTAGAAAGGCGACCATGACGAGCATCGCTTTCCTCGGCCTGGGCAACATGGGCGGACCGATGTCGGCGAACCTGGTGGCGTCGGGGCACACGGTGCGCGGCTTCGATCCGGTGCCCGCGGCCGTCGCCGCTGCGGCCGGCAACGGTGTCACGACGTTCGACAGCGCGGCCGACGCCGTGGCCGGGGCCGACGTGGTGATCACCATGCTGCCCAACGGCGACCTGGTGAAGCGCTGCTACACCGATGTCCTGCCGGCCGCCAAACCGGGCGCGTTGTTCATCGACAGCTCGACCATTTCGGTCAACGACGCCCGCGAGGTACATGCGCTCGCCGAGTCGCATGGCGTGTCGCAGCTCGACGCGCCGGTCTCCGGGGGCGTGAAGGGCGCCGTCGCGGGGACGCTGGCGTTCATGGTGGGCGGCGACGACGACGCCCTGGAGCGGGCCCGGCCGGTGCTGGAGCCCATGGCGGGCAAGGTCATTCACTGCGGCGCGGCGGGCGCCGGCCAGGCCGCCAAGGTGTGCAACAACATGGTCCTGGCGGTGCAGCAGATCGCCATCGGCGAGGCGTTCGTCCTGGCCGAGAAACTCGGGCTGTCGGCGCAGTCCCTCTTCGACGTCATCACCGGCGCGACCGGCAACTGCTGGGCCGTGCACACCAATTGCCCGGTGCCGGGCCCGGTGCCCACATCTCCGGCCAACAACGACTTCAAGCCGGGGTTCGCGACCGCCCTGATGAACAAGGACCTGGGCCTGGCCATGGACGCGGTGGCCTCGACCGGGTCGGCGGCGCCGCTGGGCAGGCACGCCGCCGAGATCTACGCCAAATTCGCGGCCGACCACGCCGACAAGGACTTCAGCGCGGTCATCGAGATGCTCCGCTGACGGCTAAGAGCCGTCGTCTGACCGGTGCTCGGCCAGGGCGCCCCGGACGAAGGTGGCAAGGGCGCGCGCGGTCAGGTTGGCTTTCAGCGACCCGTTGGCCGCGCGTTGCAGTGCCAATCCGTGCGAGAGCGCGATTTGGGCGACACCGAATTCATACGGGCTGAGGGTCGATTCGATGCCGAGGCGGTCGAAGTGGAGGCTGATGAGCTCTCCAAGCCGGCGCCGATAGGACTCGTATATGGCACCGAACTCGTCGGCCTTGGCTCCACCGCGCATCGTATAGAGCTGGAATTCGGTGCTGAGTAGGCACCAGCTGCTGTCCTCGCCGAGAACCCGGTAGCGGCGTTCGATCGCCGGCGCCAGGTCGGAGGCGGACTTGATGCGATCAAGGGCGCGCCCCAGAGTGTCGATCTCCGCGTCGAGGTGGCGGCGGATCAGTTCGAGGAACAGGTGGTCCTTGGACTCGAAGTTGGAATAGAAAGCGCCGCGCGAGAATCCGGCCTCTTCGGCGATGACGTCGATCGGCGCCGCTTCGAAACCGACGCGGCAGAACACCCGGCCGGCGGATTCGATGAGCCGTTGCCTGGTTTGTTCGCGTTGCTCGGTCCGGGTCAAGCGAGCCACTCGCTACCTCCTGATCGCGTGTAGGCGCACCATCTGCAGTTGACACCGAGGTGACAGAGATGCATTCTCATACGCAAGTGTATCTTAATTTGCAGATGTATTCGCGCTTTCGGGCCCACCAGAGAGGGTGCACGCGTGATCGACCAGGATGAGGTCCCCCGGGCCGCGGAGTGGATCGAGCAAAACGAGACCCTGACCAGCCGGCGGGGTCACCGCATCGCCTTCCGGCGCCGCGGTGCGGGTCCGACCGTCCTGCTGCTGCACGGCTTTCCGACCTGGTCCTACGACTTCGCAGCCGTGGCCACCGAGCTCGCGCGGGACCACGAGGTCATCACACTGGACTTCCTCGGCTACGGTGCCTCGGACAAGCCCAACCCCTACGAGTATTCGGTGGCGGAATCGGCTGACATCGTCGCGGACCTCACCGCCCACCTCGGCGTGGCTTCGGTGAAGTTGGTGATTCACGATTACGGCGGAATCGTGGGGCAGGAACTCATCGACCGCGCCAATCGGGGCCGGCTCGGTTTCACCATCGACAGTGTCATCGTCTTGAACTCCGGGATCGTCTACAACGCGTATCGACCGACGCGGCTGCAAAGACTGCTGATCCTGCCGGTCGTAGGCCGAGTGCTGGCCGCCCGCGTCGACCCCGGGCGGGTCCGGTCCGGACTCGACGCCGTGCGCGGATCACGGCTCACCGACACCGAATTCGACGACTTGTGGCTGGGCATGTCGCGTGCAGGCGGTCACAAGCTCGCGCACCTTCTGATCAAGTACAACGCCGAACGGGCGGTCCATCACGATCGGTGGGAGGCCGCATTGGCGAATTGGCCGGGTCCGCTGCATCTGGTGTGGGGGCTTGAGGATCCGGTATCGGGTCGACATGTCCTCGACGCGGCGGCGAAAGTACTGCCCCGCGCCAGGGTGACCAAGCTTGCCGGTGTGGGTCACTACCCGCAGTCCGAAGCCGCACAACGCGTCGCCACGGCCATCCGGGCGGCCTGATCGCGCGACGTGTTCAGAAATCGCCGGCGTCGCGACGCAGCGACTCGATCGACGAAACCAGCGCCCGCGCTTCGCTTTCGGACATCCCGATATCGGCGAACACCTGCTCGTTGAGCGTGACGGTGGCGTCCTCGACCGTCGAGCGGCCCAGCTCGGTGATCTGCACCAGGGTGGTGCGCCCGTCGGTCGGATGCGGCACCCGCTGCACGAGCCCGTCGGCCTCCAGCCGGCGGATCGCGTGGGTCACGCTGGTGACGTGGACCTGCAGGCGGTCGGATGCCTTGGTGATCGGCAGCGCGCCGGTGCGGCTGAACGCCAACAGCCGCAGCAACTCATAGCGGGAGAAGCTCAGGTCGTAGGGACGCAACGCCGTCTCGACGCGGGCCAGCAGGATCTGGTGCGCCCGCATCACCGACGTCACCGCCACCATCCCCTGCGCGACGTCGGCCCACCCGGAGCGCTCCCAGTTGTCGCGCGCCGCGGCGATCGGGTCACGCTTCGGCGGTCGTGAGGCAGCCACGCCCCTTCATACCGCACTTGGCGCGCGAGCGCGGCCTTTCCCCAGCGCGGACAGCACCGCCAGCGTCGACGCGCGGTTGCCCACGGTGATCCGCGCGCCGCCGTCGGGGTAGCAGCGCACCCGCGGGCCGCCGCCGGCGAAGACCTCCTGCCACGGCCCACCCCTCGGGGGCAGGTACATGAAGTTCGCGTGCGCGTCGGTGGTGTAGACGCCCAGCGCGCTCAGCCGCATCCGGAGATAACAGCGCTCGGAGTTGATCATCCGGACCCGTTGCAGCAGTTGGCCTTCCGCGCCGTACGAGGCGGCGACCGCGACCAGACTGGTGATCGGGGCGCCGAACGGCGGTTGCTGGGACCACAGTCTGGCGGCCAGCTCCCGCGATGCCACCGCATATCCGACCCGCAGCCCCGCCAGGCCGTACGCCTTGGAGAAGGTCCGCACCACCACCACATTGGGAAAGCGGGCGAGCAACGCCGACACGGCGATGCGATGCTCGGGCGCGGTGAACTCGATGTACGCCTCGTCGAGCAGGACGGCGGTGTCGCGCGGCACGCGCCGCAGGAACGCCGAAACGGCAGCCGCGGACTCCAGCGTTCCGGTGGGGTTGTGCGGGCGGCACAGCGCCACCACCCGGGCGTCGGCGGCGGCGCGGGCCAGGCCATCGAGGTCGTTGTGACCGTGCTCGTCCAGGGGGACCGTCCGCGGCCGCAGCCGCGCCATCCGCGCCAGGATCGGGTAACCGTCGAAGGTGGGTGCCGACATCGCGATCGTGTCGCCCGGGGCGGTCAGCGCGTGCAGGGCCTGCTGCACGACACCCGTCGCGCCGGCGCCCGGCACCACCTGCTCGGCGGGCACCCCGATGTGGTCGGCGATCACGGCGCGCAGCCGCTCGGGCAGGAATTCCGGGTAGCGGTGCGCCGCCTGCACCGACCGCATCAGCGCCGATCGGACCTCCGGTAGCGGCGGGAACGGATTCTCGTTGAGCGACAACGCAAGCGGATCCACCGCGGCCGGTAACGGACCGCAGCTGTCGTCGGGGGCCGGGCTTGGGGCGGCCTGCATCAGCCCCGGCCCCCCCAGCGCACGGCCGCCGCACCGGCGAAGTCGCCGGCGTGCGCGAAGGCGGCCATCATGACGACGTCCCCGGCCGCGAGCTGCCCCTCGGAGATCGCGCGGTCCAGGTTGACCGGGATGCCGGCACCGAACAGGTTGCCGCACTCGTCAAAGGTGTCTCGATGCCGTTCGGGGGGCAACTCGAGCGCCTCACGCCAATTGCGCAGGAACACGCGGTTCGGCTGGTTGGTGACCAGCAGGTCGATCTCCTTGGCGGGCAGCCCGATTCGGTCGCACACAGCCAGCGCCACCTCGGGAACCTGGCGATTGCCGCGGGCCAGTACCTTGGTGATCTTGCTCTCGGTGAAGCCGATGCTGCCCTCGCCGGGGCCGGCCTGCCACCACTTGCGGGGCGGGTCGTAGGACAGGGTCATCTCACCGGCGTACTCGCCGTAGGTTCGGCACTCGACGTCGAGGATGGGTGATCGATCGCTTACCGTGACCAGGCCCACGGCCGCCCCGTCGCCGGGCACCGCGGACTGTGCCTTGCGGCGAATGGTCGGCTGATCGAAGAACTGCCCCGCCGCGTTCTGCGCGATGGCGATAAGTGCGGTGTGCCCCGCGCCGGAGGTGAGTAGTTTGCGAGCCACGTTGAGCGCCAACACGAACGCCGCACAGCCGCCGTTGTTCAGGTCCAGCACCCAGGACGGCCGCATGCCCAGCCGGTGCGCGATGCCGCCGCCCTGGCCGTAGAAGGCCATGTCCGGTACCTGGGTGTGGGTGATGAGCACGTCGGCGCCTTCGACCACGTCGTGGCCGTGCCGCTCGATCAGGCCCTGCGCGGCGCGCTCGATCATGTCGATCGAACTCTCGTCCGGCGCGACGTGATGCCGCAACTTCGGGGCGCGGAACATGACGTTCTCGCGAAGGGCGTCGGATTCGGCGAATTGTGCGTAGTAGTCGGCGCCGATCGGCTCGCCGGGCAGATAGGTGGACACGTCGATCAGGCTGACGCTCATGGTGTTACCTCATCCATTTCGGCGTCACCGGCAGGCCGTTGCGGTGGCGGTATTCGGCGATGGCCTTGAGATTCTGCAACTCCAGCGCGTGCCCGGCGCCGAACATGTCCCAGAAGTCGCCCACCCACACCGGGCGCTGTGCCGGCGCGGTCTCCGGGTAGGGGTTGCGGTCGTAGAACGGGTGGTGGCAATTGGTCCACAGCACAACCGATCCCGGCTTGTCCAGGACGACCTGCGCATCGATGACGCGCATCAGGTACACCATCCACAGGTGCTTGCCCTGATCCCACGCGCAGTGGTAGTCGACGGTCCGCGCCTGGGCGTTGGCGACGGTGCGCGTGTAGATCTCGGTCTCCGAACCCAGCCGGTCGTAGGCCAGCCACAGGCCGGGCTCGTCGGTGGTCGTGAAGCCGCGCAGGCTGTAGGTCCACTCCTCGAGGCTGCGGGTATCCGACATGTACTCGTAGAGCTCGTCGGGCGGGCACGCCACGTAATCGTTGACCGTGCAGTACTGGCCGAAGACCTGGTCGTGCGGGTACACCGACCGCATCATCTCCATGATGATCGGGGTCGCCTGCTCCCGCGGGCTGGTCTCGATGCGGACCACGCCGTCGATGGGGGTGGGAATATCCTCAAGCGCTGGCAGCGACATCGGCCCGGTTCTCCTTTACGGTCGAAACCTGTTCTGCAACCACCGCGTTGCTGGGCAGCGCGGCGAGAAATGGTGCGAACGGCGGCATTTCGTCGGCGGCGCACTCGACGCTGACCACAGCCGGGCCCGCAACTTCCAGCGCCACCCGAATCGCCGCGGCGAATTGTGCGGGTTCGCTGACATCTACCGATGTCAGCCCGGGAAACATGGCCGCCAGGCCGCTTCCCAGCGCGCTCGGCCGGAAACGGTTGTAGCTGTAGCGGTCGCCGTAGAACAGCTGCTCGCGGGTCACGCACATGGCGTGGGCGTTGTTGTTGAACAGGACGAACGTCACGGGAAGCTGGTATTGCACCGCCGTGTGCACCTCCAGGCCGTGCATGAAGAACGCGCCGTCGCCCGCGATCACCACGGTGCGTCCGCCGGCCCGACCGCCGTTCGCACGGCCGAACGCCATCCCGATCCCGGCCCCGAAGCTGTAACCCATGCCGCCCATGCCCAGCGCGGCCACGAACCTGCCGCCGCGCCGCGCCGGGAGGTAGTGGATGGCGGCGGCACCGGTGTTGCCGGCGTCGACCACGATGTCGACCGCGTCGGGAAGGGTCCGGTCCAGCACCGCCATGGCGTCGCGGTAACGCACGCCCGGGCCGGGGCAGGCCGGCGGCGTCAGCTCGGTGCGCCGCACCACGTCCGGCACGCGCAGGCCGTTCGGGCGGCCGTGACCGCGCAGCGCCTGGGTCAGCAGGCGCAGCGAGCCGCGCAGGTCGTCGGTGTGCACGTGGGTGCAGCGCGGATGGGGCCGCGCCGACCCGATCGACAGGGTTCGCACGCCGGCCAGGGCGTCGTCCAGGCCGCCGCGCGCGGTGACCGTCAGCCGGGTGCCGACGATCAGGCACACGGAACTGGCGGCCACGGCATCGGCCACGCTGGGGTGGCCCATCACGCCGGTCACCCCGAGCGCCGACGACGACCCGAATCCCGGCGTGCCGGCCACGTCCTTGGCGTCGGGGACGGTGGCCACCCGGGCGCGCAGCAGCGCGCGCAGGTGCTCGAGCTCGGCCCGGGCGTCGTCGCGGGCCACCTGCTCGCCGGCGATGATCGTGACCTGACCGGTGGCCCGGCGCAGTTCCGCGGCGATGACCTGCGGGTTGCCGATCGGCGCGCCGAGGTCGGCCGGACGCTCGGCGCCATCCTCGACGGGCACGTGGGCCTGCTGAATGTCCTTGGGCAGCAACAACACCGCGGGGCCGCCGGTGCGCGCGGCGGAGACCGCCCGGGGCAGCGCCGACACGATATCGGCCGGCGCGAGCACCCGCTCGCACGACACCGACACCGCCGAGAACAGCGCCTGGGCATCCAGGGCGCCGTTGCGCCCGCTGGTGTCCTGGAAGCTGCCCCGGCCGTCCATCGTGGTGGGGGCCTGGCCGACCAGGGCCAGCACGGGAACCCGGCTGGCGAACGACTCGCCCAGGCCGGCGACGAGGTTCAGCGCTCCCCCACCGGACGTCGACGCCACCACGCCGAGGCCGGCGCCGCTGCGGCTGTACCCGTCGGCCATGGTGGCCGCCGAGAACTCGTGCTTGGCCAGCACCGCGGTCACCTCGGGCCGGTAGTGCGCGGCGTCGTAGAGGTCCTCGATGTTGGCGCCGTCGACACCGAAGATGTGGTCCACCCCGAGCGCCGCCAGTTGGCCGACGACGTGATCGACCACCCGGTAGTTGCCGAACATGTCTTCAGACACGAACCGGGTTCTTGATCGGTTCACCCCGGCGCGTGAACCGTCTGCGGGCGGCGATCGTGGTGCCTAGATGACCATCGAGCTGCTGGACGTGGTGCGCGAGTACCGGGTCGGCGGTCAAGCGGTGCGGGCGATCGACGGGATCAGCCTGCGCCTCGCGGGGGGCGAGTTCGTGTCGGTGGTCGGGCCCTCCGGCGCCGGTAAGAGCACCTTGTTGCATCTGCTCGGCGCGCTCGACTCCCCGGATTCGGGCTCGATCACGTTCGACGGCGAGGAGATCGGCCGCCTGGGCGACGAACAGCAGTCGCGATTCCGCCACCACCGGATCGGTTTCATCTTTCAGTTCTTCAACCTGTTGCCGACGCTGTCGGCCTGGGAGAACGTCGCGGTGCCCAAGCTGCTCGACGGTGTCCGGCTGGGCAGGGCCAAGCCCCAGGCGATCCGGTTGCTCGACCGCGTCGGGTTGGGCAACCGCATCGAGCACCGGCCGGCGGAACTGTCCGGCGGCCAGATGCAGCGGGTCGCGGTGGCGCGGGCGTTGATGATGGATCCGCCGCTGATCCTCGCCGACGAGCCCACCGGCAACCTCGACTCGACGACGGGCGCCGCAATCCTGGAGCTGCTCGCCGAGGTGGCACACGAGGACGGCCAAGGGCGGCTGGTGGTGATGGTGACCCACAACGCCGACGCCGCGGCGGCGACCGATCGGGTGATCACGCTGCAGGACGGACGGGTCGGGTCCGACGTGCCGGCGGTCCCCGCGTGATGATCACGGCGGCCGCGAGCCGACTGCGGGTATTCAGCCTGCGTGAACTCGCCGTGCATCGCCGCCGCACGTTCGCGTCGGTCGCCGTAATGGCCGTGTCCGCAACCTATCTGGTCGCGATCTTCGGCATCTTCGGATCGATCACCGGATCGGTCAACCGGCTGGCCGACGGGATCGCCGGTGTGGCCGCACTCGAGGTCTCGGGCAGCACCGACGCCGGGTTTCCCGACACGATACTGGCCGACGTGGCCGCGGTGCCCGGAGTCGCCACGGCGGCGCCGATGATCCGGACCTCCGCGACCACGCCGACCGGTCCGGTGCTGCTGCTCGGCGCGGATGCGAGCACCGCCGCGCTGGGCGGTGCCCTGAAGGACGCGGTCGCACGGCCGGTGCAGGCGCTGTCCTCGGCGCCCGACGGGGTCCAGGTCGGGCCACGGGTCGGCTACACGAAAGGCCAGACGCTGCAACTGGGTTCGGGCTCGGTCAGGGTCAGCGAGGTGCTCGCGGGCAAGCAGTTCGCCGATCTCAACGGCGGGCATTACGTCCTCGCACCGCTCGCCCTGGCGCAGAGCGTCAGCGGCCGCCCCGGTCAGCTCGACTCGATACTGATCGCCACCAGGCCGGGCGCCGATGTGGCCGCCGTGCGCGCCGCGGTCACCGCGGCGGTGAACGGTCGCGCCCTGGTCGCCGCCCCGAGC
>NZ_LZJB01000615.1:0-1079 GCF_001666895.1 Mycobacterium sp. E3298 | reverse complement strand
GGCTGAAGGATTCGGCCGGCAGGCCGATCGGGGGCGGTTTCCCCGACCCGAACCTGCGGCCGCAGATCGTCGGGGTGTTCACCGACCTCACCGGCCCGGCCCCGCCGGGCCTGAAACTGTCGGCCACCATCGACACCCGGTTCTCCACCACCCCAACGACTTTGAAGCTGACCGCGATGGTGCTGGCCATCGTGTCCACGATCGTCGCGCTGATCGCATTGTGGCGCCTGGACCAGCTGGACGGCCACCGGATGCGCCGGCTCATTCCGGCGAACTGGCGCACCTTCACGCTGGCCGACGTCACGGTCATCTTCGGGTTCCTGCTGTGGCACGTGATCGGGGCGAACTCGTCCGATGACGGCTACATCCTGGGCATGGCCCGGGTCGCCGACCACGCCGGTTACATGTCGAACTACTTCCGCTGGTTCGGCAGCCCGGAGGACCCGTTCGGGTGGTACTACAACCTGCTGGCGTTGATGACCCACGTCAGCGACGCCAGCCTGTGGATGCGCCTGCCGGACCTGATCGCGGGAATCGTCTGCTGGCTGCTGCTTTCGCGTGAGGTGCTGCCCCGTCTCGGGCCCGCGGTCGCCGGCAGCAAGGCGGCGAACTGGGCGGCGGGCCTGGTCCTGCTCACCGCGTGGATGCCGTTCGACAACGGCCTGCGCCCGGAGCCGATCATCGCCGTCGGTTCGCTGATCACCTACGTGCTCATCGAGCGCTCCATGCGTTACAGCCGGTTGACTCCCGCCGCGCTGGCGGTCATCACCGCGGCGTTCACCCTCGGCGTCCAGCCCACCGGATTGATCGCCGTGGCCGCACTGGTCGCCGGTGGCCGTCCAGCTGGTCCAGGCGCCACAATGCGATCAGCGCGACGATCGTGGACACGATGGCCAGCACCATCGCGGTCAGCTTCAAAGTCGTTGGGGTGGTGGAGAACCGGGTGTCGATGGTGGCCGACAGTTTCAGGCCCGGCGGGGCCGGGCCGGTGAGGTCGGTGAACACCCCGACGATCTGCGGCCGCAGGTTCGGGTCGGGGAAACCGCCCCCGATCGGCCTGCCGGCCGAATCCTTCAGCC
>NZ_LZJB01000614.1:0-17327 GCF_001666895.1 Mycobacterium sp. E3298 | reverse complement strand
CGGTGCAGACCCATCCCGAGCCGGGACAGCGGGCGCCGCACGCCGATGGCGGCCTCGATCGCGTGTGTCGCCGACGGTTTGATCTCGGCGTCGACTTCGCGCACGGTGCACCACGCCGGCCGGTACATCCTGCGCCCGGCGTCCCATTCCGGGTAGGTGAAGCCGCCCGTGAATGCGGGCTGGTCCGCGCCGTCGACGCTCGACGCGGGGGCCAGCGAGGTCACCGCGTGCAATCCGCGCTTGGCGGAGTCGGTCCGGTGCGTCGGGGTGTCCGCGCCGGGCGGTCCCCCGCCGCTGCCGGTCTTGCGCGCCGACGAAAGCATCTTCTTCAGCCACCTGCCGATGAAACCGCCGCCGCCCACCGGGCTGGTGAACATGTCGGGATCGTCGGAGTCGTCGGTCTCGTCGTCGGCGAGTTCTTTCAGATCGTCGGTGCCGCCGCTCCTCGGGACATGCCCGGGTTGTTCCTTGCCTCGCCGTTCGGGCGCCCGGGCCGACGCGGCCAGCACCTTCCCAGCGCGAATGATGCCGAATTCCGGTGCGGGGTTACCGATCGGCTCCCGCCCGTCGGCGATCCGCAGCGACGTGGCGGGCGAATCGCTTCGCCCCGCGGCGTCGGGGTCGGCGAGGGAGGCCAGAACGCCCGGCAACAGGTCGGCGTTGGCGGCGAGCGCGCGGTGCCCCTCCACCGCCAGATAGCGCTTGGCCACCCGAGGGCGGCGCAGCAGGTGGCGCATCACGTCCGCTTCCAGGCTGCCGGCCGCGATCATCGACGCCTGTACGGCAACGGCTTCGAGCTGCCGGCGGGCGCTCGCACCCGCGTCGACGTGGATGGTCTGGCCGTCGGTCCATGACGGTTCGCCCGGACGCAGTTCGGCCACCGCTACGGCCCGGCCGGCGAGCGCGGATGCGAGCATGCCGAGACCCGGCAGCCGGTCACCGCGAACGTCGGTGGACACGCTCAATCTCCGAACCGCCTGGACTCCGTTGACCAAATATCTGTTCCACCGTAGAGTCCGGTGCCACCGCAGTCAATCAGGGCAAGGAGCACATGGTGCGCGGGGGAGCTGATGCTGCGCGCCGTCGCCGTTGTTGACCGGCTATCCGCTCAACCGTAAAGTCCGGCTAAGGTCGCAGATTCACCAGGGAACAAGGAAAAGTGGACTTTTCATACCCGGCGGAAGTGGAGCAGTTCCGCGTCGAGCTGCGCGACTGGCTATCGAAGAACCTGACCGACGAGCTGGTGGCCGCCCGTCGGCCCGCCGGACGAGACGACGCCGCCTTCGAGGTGCTGCGCGCCTGGAACGCCACGATGGCCGACGCCGGCTGGGCCGCGGTCTCGTGGCCTCGCGAGTACGGCGGCCGCGGCGCGACGGTTCTCGAGCAACTCGTCTACACCGAGGAAACCACGCGGGCGCGAGCCCCCATGCCGCTCAACGTCATTGGCCTAAACAACATCGCGCCGGCCATCATGCAATACGGCACCGAGTCACAGAAGCTCACGCTGCTCCCCCGCATGATGCGGGCCGACGACATCTGGTGCCAAGGGATGTCGGAACCTGAAGCGGGGTCCGACCTCGCCGCGCTGCGCACCCGCGCGGCGCGCGACGGTGACGACTTCGTCGTCAACGGCCAGAAAATCTGGACGTCGCTGGGGCATCGCGCGGACTGGTGCCAGCTCTACGTGCGCACCGACCCCGAAGCGCCCAAGCACAAGGGCATCTCCTGCCTGATCGTCGACATGAGACTGCCGGGCATCGAAGTCCGTCCGCTGGTAACGCTCAACGGCGAAGCCGATTTCGCCGAGGTGTTCTTTCACGACGTGCGCGTGCCTGCGGACGCGTTGCTCGGTCCGCTGAACGGGGGATGGCAGGTGGCCACCACCACGCTCAGCCACGAGCGGGCCGGGGCCGCCCGGCTGTACGCCGAGATGCAGGTGCGGCTCGAAGAATTGACCGACGACATCGCCGCGCACAGCGACGCGCTCGAAGACCCCGTGACGCTGCGGCGCCTCGGCGAGATCGCGCTGCGCATCAAGTATCTGGAAGTGCTGTGCCAGCGGTCGATCTCGGCCACGCTGCATGGCGGTGACGCCTTCGGATCGGCGAGCCTCGCCAAGACCGTGTGGGGTGAGATCGGACAGGACATGGCCGCGTTGGCCTTTGACGTGCTGGGCACGAGCGGCGCCGGCGCGCCGTGGGCGAACTACCGCCTGACGTCGCGCTCGCTGACCATCGCGGGCGGTACCAGCCAGATCAACAAGAACATCACCGCCCAGCGGGTACTCGGGTTGCCCCGCAAATGAACCTCGAACTCTCCGACGAGCAGGTCGCGCTGCGCGACACCACCCGACGCTATCTCGCCGAAAAGGCTTCCATCGCCGACCATGTGCGCCCGCTGCTCGACGACCCGACCGGCGTCACCGAGCCCGTGTGGCGCGGCCTGGCCGGCCTCGGGACCACCGGTCTGCTGATGCCGGAGGCCCACGGCGGCGCCGGCATGACGATGATCGAGGCCGGCATCGTTGCCGAAGAGCTCGGTGCCGCCCTGCACCCGGGGCCATGGTTGTCGACCGCGGTCGCTGCCGCCCGGGCGCTGACGCGGCTCGGGCCAACCGACGCCGCGGCCGAGCTGCTCAGCGGGATCTCCGACGGCACCACGGTCGCCACCGTCGGCTTCCTCGATGCCGAAAGCGCACCGGTGGCCGCGAGCCGGCAGGGCGATGACGTCGTCTTGCGGGGCGACATGACCGCCGTCCCCGACGTCGCCGCCGCGGACGTGCTGCTGGCGCTCGCCGGGGAAGGCGGCGGTCGAGGGCTTTTCGCGATCCGCACCGACTCGCCGGGTGTTTCGGTCGAGCCGGAGCGCGGCATCGACCAGACCCGCAAGCGCTTCCGGGTCACGCTCGACTCAGCGCCCGCGCGGCGGCTGGCCGCGGCCGCCCCGGGGGACGTCGCCGCGGTGATCGACGATGTGCTGATCGCGACGGCCGCCGACGCACTCGGCGCCGCGCGAGCCGTCATGACCGCGGCCATCGAATACGCCAAGACCAGAACGCAATTCGGGCAGCCGATCGGCTCGTTCCAGGCGGTCCAGCATCTGTGCGTCGACATGTTCGAAACCGTGGAGTTGGCCCGCAGCGGCGTGATCCACGCGCTGTGGGCCGCCGACAACGCCGACGCCGACGAACGGCACCAATCGGCAATCCGGACGAAGGCGTTCGCCGGGCGGCTTGCCACGGTGGGCGACACGGCGATCCAGGTGTTCGGCGGGATCGGCTACACCTGGGAGCACGACGCGCATCTCTACCTCAAGCGCCTGCTCAGCTGGAGCGCGTTCCTGGCCGGGCCCGATCGATACCTCACCGAACTCGGTGCGCGCCTTGCTAACAGGGGGAACCGGTGATGGACATCGAGTACTTGCTCACCGCTACCCGCTCGGCACGCAAGACGCTCGACCTGGACGCGCCGGTCGACCTCGCGGACATCCGGGAGTGCCTGCGCATCGGCTTGCAGGCGGCCAACGGCTCCAATCAGCAGTCCTGGCGCTGGCTGGTGGTCGCCGACCCGGCGTTGCGCGCCGAGATCGCCGAGCTGTACCGCGCGGCCTATCTGCTGCGGGTCGGCGGCCAGCTGATCGCTGACCTGATGCCGGCTGGAACGCCGGAGAACCGGATCATGTCGTCGACGGAGTGGCTGGTCGAGAACATGTCGAGGGTTCCGCTGCTGGTGATCCCCTGCTATCAGCCCTACCTGCCCCGCATCGAGGGCGATGAATCGTTTCACCAGGCCACGCTGTACGGCTCGATCTACCCGGCGGTCTGGAACTTTCAGCTGGCGCTGCACACCCGCGGATACGGAACCTGCATCACCACCCTGCACCTGCATCGCGAGGCGGAGGTGCGGCGGCTGTTGGGGATTCCCGAAAGCTATGTCCAGGGATGCCTGCTTCCGGTGGGCCGGCTGCGCGCCGGGCACACGTTCCGGCCCGCCCGGCGACGACCCGTCGACGAGGTGGTCGCGTGTGACGGTTGGGACGGACCCGCGCTTTAGAATGTCCCCGGCACCGCCGTTATGCAGCGCATTCGTCATTCCGGGTCTGATAGCCTTTAACAAAGATTTGGTTCGGTGAGAGGGACGAATGCGAATGGATGCCAGTCCGCAGTCGTCCGGACGTGCGCACGGCTGATCATGCCGAGAGCGGAGTCATTGGGAGCCGGCGCCGCAGCCGATTTGGGGACGCGCCGGACCGAGATCCTCACCACCGCGGCGTCGTTGATCGCGCAGTCGGGATTGCGGACCTCCTTGCAGGAGATCGCCGACGCCGCAGGCATTCTTCCGGGCAGCCTCTATCACCATTTCGAGTCCAAAGAGGCGATCCTCATCGAGTTGATCCACCGCTATCAGGAGGATCTGGACCGGATCGGGCAAGCCGCGCAAGCGAAGTTGGACAAAGCGGACCCGCGGCCGGTCCCCGAGCAGATCGTCGAGCTGGGCTCGGCCATCGCCAACTGCGCCGTGCAGCATCGCGCCGCGCTACAGATGTCCTTCTACGAGGGTCCGAGCACGGACCCGGAGTTGATGAAGCTGACGCAGCAGCGGCCCGTGGCGATCCAGGAGGCGATGCTGCAGACGCTGCGCGCGGGCAGGTGGAGCGGCTACATCAAACCCGACATCGATCTGCCCACGCTGGCCGATCGCATCTGCCAAACCATGCTGCAGGTCGGCCTCGACGTCATGCGGCATAAGTCGCCCCCTGACCAGGTCGCCGCCCTGCTTTGCGAAATCATGTTGCAGGGATTGGCATCCCGGCCACCGACCGACTCGGCGCTGGACCGGTCCACAGCCTTCGCGGCCGCCACGGACGTCATCGAAACCTGGTCGGACGACAGCGAGGCCGACCCCAGCGACAAAGCGGCTCACGTCCGTGCCGTGGCGCGAACGGAATTCGGCCGCAAGGGCTACGAGGCCACCACCATCCGGGACATCGCCTCCGCGGCCGGCCTGGGGACGGGAACCGTGTACCGGGTCATCGGCTCGAAGGACGAACTTCTCGCCTCGATCATGGAATCGTTCGGCCGCAAGGTCGAGGCCGGCTGGGTCAGCGTGCTGCGCTCGGATGCCACGCCCATCGAGAAGCTCGACGCGCTGAGCTGGGTGAACGTCAATGCACTGGATCGGTTCTCCGACGAATTCCGCATCCAACTGGCCTGGATGCGTCAATCACCGCCCGACACCCCCAACCCGGGCTGGCTATATGCGACCCGACTCCGGCAGATGAAAACGCTTCTGTCCGAAGGCATCCGGTCGGGGGAGATCAGCGTGGACGCGGCATCCACCGCAATGCTGGCACGCTGCGTCATCGGCCTGCAGTGGATACCGGAGAACATCCTCGCCGAGATCGGCAAGCGCGCGGCGCTGGTGCACGTCCGCGACACCGTTCTGCGCGGCGTCGCGGTTCGCACCGGGTAGGTGTTGAACCAAAAAACTGTTACCCATACAGTTGGGCAATTAGAACCGCGTTGGCAGTGAACGAGAAGGGGATTTCCATGACTATTGTCGATCGGCTGCGCTACGACGGCAAGCGGGCCCTCGTCGTAGGCGGCGCCACCGGCATGGGTGCGGCCGCGGCCAAGTCAGCGGCCGAACTCGGCGCCGAAGTGATCGTGATGGACTACGCGCCGGTGAACTACGACGTCGCCAAATCCATCCAGGTGGACCTGCGCGATCCCGCATCGATCGACTCCGCGATCGAGCAGCTGGACGGTCCGATCCACGCCCTGTTCTCGGCCGCCGGCATCGCCGACGGGACAACCGACCTGATGGCGATCAACTTCATCGGCCACCGCCATCTCATCGATCGGCTCCTCGAGAAGAACCAGCTGCCCTCGGGCTCGGCGATCTGCTTCATCTCCTCGGTCGCGGGCATGGGCTGGGAGAACGACCTGGACCTGCTCACGGAGTTCCTCGCCACGCCGGACTTCGCCTCGGCCCAGGAGTGGGTCAAGGCGCACGAAGCCGAAGGCATCATCCACTACGGCTTCTCCAAGAAGGTCGTGAACGCCTACGTCGCCACCCAGGGCTACCCGCTGCTGAAGAAGGGCATCCGGATCAACGCGATCTGCCCCGGCCCCACCGACACCCCCCTGGCCCAGGCCAACGCCGACCTCTGGCTCACCTTCGCGCAGGACTACCGCGAAGAGACCGGTTCGAAGGTGCACACCCCGGAGCAGATGGGCGACGTGATGGCGTTTCTCAACAGCGCCGCCGCCTTCGGCATCAGCGGCATCACGTTGCTGGTGGACTACGGCCACACGATGGCCTCGCTCACCAACGCTTACCCGCCGGGCAAGCCGATCATCGACATCATCATGGGGCGCGTGAAGCTCTAGAAGAGAGCGCCGGTTTCGGCGCCGGTACCGTCGGGGGCATGGCACGAGTCATCGTCATCGGCGGGCACGGCAAGGTCGCATTGCAGCTGGCCCGCATCCTGACCGAACGCGGTGACGAGGTCAGCTCCGTCTTCCGCAACCCCGAACATTCGGGCGACGTCGCGGCCACCGGCGCAAAGCCGGTGGTCGCCGACATCGAGCGCCTCGACACCGGCGCCCTGGCCGGCCTGCTCAAAGGGCACGACGCGGTCGTCTTCTCGGCCGGCGCCGGTGGGGGCGACCCGGCACGCACGTACGCCGTCGACCGCGACGCCGCCATCCGGGTGATCGACGCCGCGGCCCAGGCGCGGGTCAAGCGATTCGTCATGGTCTCCTATTTCGGCGCGGGGCCGGATCACGGTGTACCGCAGGACAACTCGTTCTTCGCCTACGCGGAAGCCAAAGCGGCCGCCGACGCCCACCTACGCGCGAGCGGCCTGGACTGGACGGTGCTTGGACCGGGGCGACTCACCCTGGATCCGCCCACCGGCCGCATCACGCTGGGGCAGGGCACGGGGGAAGTGTCGCGGGCCGACGTCGCGCTCGTGGCAGCCGCCGCGCTGGCGGACGACGAGACCGTCGGCCGAACGATCGACTTCAACAACGGCGACACCCCCATCGCCGAGGCGCTGGCGAGCTGAACCGCAAGGCGGGCGTAAACTCCGCTACGCAGCTGGTCTGCCGTCGCCGCACACCGCGACTTCGGCATCGAGCGAGGCGGGTTGGTGACGCTTCGCGAGAGGGAACCCGGTGAGAACCCGGGACTGTCCCGCAGCGGTATGCAGGAACGACCGCCGTCACCCAAGCACTGGTCGCAAGACTGGGAAGCGACGGCCAGTAGGAACTGCCCGTCTCCTCGGCGCCCCTTCCGGGCCGCATCGTCGAGCGGGCGTGGCAGCACCAGCCGGTGCGCGCCTGCGAGTCCGAAGACCTGCCAGCTGTGCCGGGCGCGCCGCGCCCGGCGGTTCATCGCCTCGTGGAATGGGCGTTTGGCTGCGCCGGTTGCGGTTTATGTACCACAGGTGCCACCGCAACCGAATTGGCTTACGTCCGTTGGCGGTGACCACCCCGTCGATTGAAGGACGAAAGATATCGTGACCGCTCAACCATTTACCGCGACTGTCGTCGGCTCCCCGCGCATCGGCCCGAAGCGCGAACTCAAACGCGCCACCGAAGGCTACTGGGCCGGCCACACCAGCCGAGCCGAACTCGAAGACGTCGCCGCCACATTGCGCCGCGACATGTGGGCCGGCCTCGCCGCCGCCGGGCTGGATTCCGTCCCGGTGAACACCTTCTCCTATTACGACCAGATGCTGGACACGGCGGTGATGCTCGGCGCCCTGCCGGCGCGGGCCGCGCAAGTGTCCGACGACCTGGATCGCTACTTCGCCGCCGCCCGTGGCAACGCCGAGCTGGCGCCGCTGGAGATGACCAAGTGGTTTGACACCAACTACCACTACCTGGTCCCCGAGATCGAGCCCTCGACCACCTTCTCGCTCAACCCGGACAAGGTGCTCGCCGAACTGAAAGAGGCTCTCGCGCAGGGGATTCCCGCACGGCCCGTCGTCATCGGGCCGATCACCTTCCTGCTGTTGAGCAAGGCGGTCAACGACGGTGGCGCGCCGATCGAGCGGCTCGAGGAGCTGGTGGGCATCTACGCGGAGCTGTTGGGCTTGCTCTCCGCCAACGGCGCGCAGTGGGTGCAGTTCGACGAGCCGGCGCTGGTGGCCGACATCTCCCCCGATGCTCCGGCGCTGGCCGAGGCTGCGTATAACGCGCTGGGCAAGGTGGGTAACCGCCCGGCAATCTACGTCGCCACCTACTTCGGCGATCCCGGCGCCTCCCTGGCCGGTCTGGCCCGCACCCCGGTCGAGGCGATCGGCGTCGACCTGGTCTACGGAGCCGACGCGGCGGTGGCCGGTGTGCCGGAGTTGTCGGGCAAGACCCTGGTGGCCGGCGTCGTCGACGGGCGCAACATCTGGCGCACCGACCTGGAGGCGGCGCTCGGCAAACTGGCCGCGTTGGCGGGTTCGGCTGGCGCCCTTGCGGTTTCGACCTCATGCTCCACGATGCACGTGCCCTACTCGCTGGAGCCCGAAACCGATCTGGACGACGCGCTGCGCAGCTGGCTGGCGTTCGGGCAGGAGAAGGTGGCCGAGGTGGTGACGCTCGCGCGCGCATTGCGCGACGGGCGCGAGGCCGTCGCCGGCGAGATCGCGGCGTCCAATGCCGCGGTGTCGTCCCGCACGAGCGATCCCCGGCTGCACAACGACGAGTTGCGGGCCCGCATCGACTCGATCGTCGCCACCGGCACCCACCGCGGCGACGCGGCGCAGCGCCGCGCCAGCCAGGAAGCGCGGCTGCACCTGCCGCCGTTGCCGACGACGACCATCGGCTCCTACCCGCAGACCTCCGCGATCCGCAAGGCGCGCGCCGCGCTGCGGGCCGGGGAGATCGATCAGGCGGAGTACGAGAAGCGGATGCGCAAGGAGATCGCCGACGTCATCAAGCTGCAGGAGGAGCTGGGTCTCGACGTGCTGGTGCACGGCGAGCCGGAGCGCAACGACATGGTGCAGTACTTCGCCGAGCAGCTCGAGGGCTTCTTCGCGACGTCCAACGGATGGGTCCAGTCGTACGGCAGCCGCTGCGTGCGTCCGCCGATCCTCTACGGCGACGTCATCCGTACGCACCCGATGACCGTCGAGTGGATCTCCTACGCGCAATCGCTGACCGACAAGCCGGTGAAGGGCATGCTGACCGGCCCGGTCACGATCCTCGCCTGGTCGTTCGTCCGTGACGATCAGCCGTTGGCCGACACCGCCAATCAGGTGGCGCTGGCCATCCGCGACGAGACCGTGGACCTGCAATCCGCGGGCATCGCCGTCATCCAGGTCGACGAACCCGCGCTGCGGGAGCTGCTGCCGCTGCGCCGCGCCGATCAGGAGGACTACTTGCGTTGGGCCGTAGGGTCTTTCCGCTTGGCCACCTCCGGCGTCGCCGACACCACGCAGATCCACACCCACCTGTGCTATTCGGAGTTCGGCGAGGTGATCGGGGCCATCGCCGACCTGGACGCCGACGTGACGTCCATCGAGGCGGCGCGATCACACATGGAGGTGCTCGACGACCTCAACGCGGTCGGCTTCTCCAACAGCGTCGGACCGGGCGTCTACGACATCCACTCGCCGAGGGTGCCGAGCACCGCCGAGATGGCGGAGTCGTTGCGCGCGGCGCTGAGAGCGGTTCCCGCGCAACGGCTCTGGGTCAACCCCGATTGCGGCCTGAAGACCCGCAACTCCGACGAGGTCACCGCGTCGCTGAAGAACATGGTGGCCGCGGCCCGGGAAGTCCGCGCGGGGGCTTAGCCCCGACGAGCAGACGCAAAATCGCACGTTTCCGGCTCGGAACGTGCGATTTTGCGTCTGTTCGCGCGGTCTACTCCGACAACACCTCAACAGGAACGTCGTCGGCCCACGGCTGCCGGGTCACCATGTCCGCGACCCGGACGATGCCGCGCTCGAACTCGCCGGTCGCCGCGTCCACCAACCGGTACGCCTGCACCTGCTTGTGGATGGGCTGCGCGTCGAGCAGCACCACTCGCACCTCGCCCGGCTCGAAGTGGCACCGCTCCTGCAGCGCGGCGATCAGCTGCTCGTTGTGCATGTGGCCGTCGCCGAAGTTCCAGCCGATGGCGGTGCTGCAGATGCGTTCGCCGTCGGTCAGCACGTAGTCGTCCTCGTTCTGGCCCGCCATCGCGCGATGCGCCAGGGTGAACAGCGCACGGCCGTGAGTGTTGAACCCGCGGAACGCATATCCCATGTAGAGCGGGATCTGCGCGGCCTCGGGGCTGCCGTAGAACCGCTCCAGCTGCGCCTGCGGCATGCTGGCGATCGCGACGATGCCCCTGGCGATCTTGTCGCTCGCCGATCCCTTGATGCACCACAGCGTGGTGTCCCAGTTCCCGGCGTAGTACCGCATCCCCGGCAGAAACGAGATCTTGCGGGGAAACATGTTGCCGAGCAGGACGATTCCCGCGATGACGACGAACAGTATCGCCACCACCACGGGGTGTCGCAGGTCGCGCAGGCCCAGGCGGGCGTGCGCGACGAACAGCGACAGCACCCCGAAGATCATGAAGACGTTCCACTCCAGCGGCACGCCCATCGGGATCGACACCAGGATCCCCAGGTGGAAGCAGACCATGACGATGGCGGCCACGGTGATGGGCCAGCCGCTGTGGCAGAAGAACAACGGCAACGGCACCAGCATCTCGATGGCGGTGCTGAGGTGCGCCAGCCATCGCGACAGCCGGCCGGGCCGCAGGTCGTCCGGAAACCTCTCGAAGAATTGCCGCTTCAGCCAGCGGGGCCGCACCAGCGGGTTGTTGGACATCATCGTGGAGATCACGAACGGGAAGTGCTTGTTGAGCTTCGACGTGGCGGCGCCCATCCAGATCACCAGGAACACCACCTTGGACCCCACGATCATGTCCACCCCGCCGAAGAGGAACGTCACCGCCATGGTCGCGTAGACCTCACCGCGCGCGGCCAAAAAGATCACCTTGTCGCGCAGGCCCAGCACGCCGAGCAGCAGCAGGATCAGCACGATCTTCCAGGCCGGCAGCAGCCCGATCGTCGTGCCGAGCTCCGGCATCGGTCCGGTGCCGTCGGCGAACAGCGCCGCGAACGTCACCAGCAGGAACAGCGCGTACAGCGCGACGTCAATCGGCTTGCGCTTGGTGCCCTCGGTCAGCGGGACCCGGTTCGGCCACGGTGGCAGCCGGATGGTGCCGAACCGCATCCAGTACAGGATCGAGCCCATGGGCGGGAAGAACCGGTTGTTCAGCGGGCCGAAGCCGCAACCCAGCCCGATCACCTCGAACAACATCGTGTAGAGCACGACCTTCTCGAACACGATCGGCTCCGACCACCACGACGCGACGTGGGTGAACCCGCCGAGTCCCCTGGTGGCCGACGCGAACACCCACGCGCCAAGGATGTAGAGCAGGATTTTGGCGACGTAGAACAGGTGCAGCACGACCGGCGTGCCGAAGCCGACCTCGGCCCAGTGCTTGGCCATCGGCCGGATCTTCTCGCTACGGGTGCCCTTGTTCCACTCGGCCATGTCGAGCTGCGGCAGCTCAGGCTTGAGAAATCCCATGGTGGTCAGATTAGAACGTGTTCTAGCTCAGCGGCACTCGAGCCGCGCAAGAATTCTTTGCCTGCGACTCGGCCGCCGGATACCGTGAAACCGGATCGGCGCGGCCCTTAGGAGGCGTCCATCATGAGCAGGTTTCGAATCGTCATATCGGCCGCGGCGCTGGCGACGGTCGCCGCCGGCTCACCCGTCGCCGTCGCCGGTGCCGACACCCCGGGGCCCGGCGATTCCTGCACGGTGTTGCACGCGACCACCCAGGACGGCAACGGCAGGACGATGTGGTGCAACCCGACGATGACCGGCGCCCACAACCTGGTGTGGCAGTACGGCGGACCGGCCGCTAACCCCTAAGCGCCCCGACCGAGTGTGCGCCGAGGGCATTGAGTGTGAACTGAGGGCGAGAAATCCGCGCAAATTGCGCCCTGGGCGCACACGCAATGCCCTGAGCGCACACGCGATTCACTCACCGAATATTCCCGGCGCGATCGTCGGCGCCCGCTGGAGCGCCCGCGGGTCAATGGTCAGATTCAGCGCGCCGAGTTCTCCCGCCCGCAGATCGGCCAGCGCGGTCACCGCGGCCAAAAACCTCTCCCGCTCAGCCGGTTCGACGACGACGCCGGCGAGCTCGGTGAACTTCTGGACGTATTGCGGGCGCCGGAACGGTCGCGCGCCCAACGGGTGGGCGTCGGCGACGGCCAGCTCGTCGACGATCACTTCCCCGCTTTTCAGCGTGACCACGGCCCGCGCCCCGAACGCCTTGTCCGCCGGATCCGCCGAGTGATAGCGGCGGGTCCACTCCGGATCCTCGACCGTCGAAATCTTGCGCCACAACTCGACCGTGTCGGGCCGGTGGGCCCGCTCGGCGGCGTAGGACCGCTCGTGGTGCCAGCTCCCGTCCTGCAGCGCGACGGCGAAGATGTAGGGCAGCGAGTGGTCCAGCGTCTCCCGCGACGCGTCCGGGTCGAACTTCTGCGGATCCCGCGAACCCGTTCCGATCACGACGTGGGTGTGGTGGCTGGTGTGCAGCACGACGGTGGCGATCTGGCCGGGGTCGTCGATCCGCTCGCGGAGCCGCCGCGCCAGGTCGATCGGGGCCTGGCTCTGGTATTCCGCCGAGTGTTCCTTGGTGTAGCTGTCCAGGATGGCGCGCTTGGGCTCGCCGGGAGCGGGCAGCGGCACCCGGTATTCGCGGTCGGGTCCGCCCAGCAGCCACGCGATCACCCCGTCCTCGCCCTCCCAGATGGGGGCCGGCGATCCCTCGCCGCGCATCGCGCGATCCACCGCCTCGATGGCGACCTTGCCCGCGTGCGCGGGGGCGAACGCCTTCCAGCTGGAGATCAGCCCCTTGCGGGACTGGCGGGTGCTGGTGGTCAGGTGCAGGGCCTGCCCGACCGCCTGATAGATCGTCTCGGTGTCCAGTCGCAGCATGGTCCCCAGGCCGGCGGCCACCGACGGGCCCAGATGCGCGACATGGTCAATCTTGTGCTCGTGCAGGCAGATTCCGCGGGCCAGGCCGATCTGGATTTCGTAGGCGGTGACCACACCACGGAGCAGGTCGGCGCCGGGCAGTCCCAGCTGCTGGGCCACCGCGACCAGCGGGGGAATGTTGTCGCCGGGGTGGGAGTATTCGGCGGCCAAAAACGTGTCGTGGAAGTCGAGTTCGCGCACGGCGACGCTGTTGGCCCAGGCCGCCCACTCCACCGAATAGGTCCCGTCGACGCCGAAAACCCTGGCCCCGCGCCGCGCCGGGTGGGCCAGCGCCTGCCGCCGCGCCACGGTGACCGGCCGGCGCAGCACGGCGGCCGCGCTGACCGCCGCGTTGTCGATGATCCGGTTCACCACCATCTCCGCGGTTTCCGGCTCGACGGCAACCGGGTCGGCGGCGACTTCGGCGATCTTTGCCGCCAGGTGCTCTTCGCGGGGGAATCGGTCGGAGCTGCGCCGCACGCGAACCGTATGCGTCAACACACCCGAACCCTATGACCGGCAAGAACGCGCGCAGAAATCTGTGTTAACCCCCCACCACCGGCGCCGCCCGCGGTGTAGTTTGCTGCTGGGGCGGGACCAAGGTTGAGGAGCCAGCCGTGTCAGAGGTCGATTACTGCGTGGTCGGAGCGGGATTCGCGGGTCTGGCGGCCGCCCTGCGGCTGAAACAGGCCGGTCTTTCGGTGGCCTTGCTGGAGGCGCGCGACAGGGTCGGCGGCCGCACCTACACGCAGTACCGTCCCGACGGCACGTGGATCGACCGCGGCGGCGCATGGATCGGACCCGGCCAGGACCGGATCTACGCGCTGATGGACGAGTTCGGGGTGGCCGAGTACAAGCAACACAACGACGGCGACGCCATGATGATCGTCGACGGCAAGAGACACCGCTACGGCGGCACCATTCCCTGGACGATGAGCCCGTGGGCGGTCGCCAACCTCGGGGTCGGATTGTTGTCGATCGAGAAGATGGCCAAATCGCTTCCGCCGGAAGCGCCCTGGGACGCCAAACACGCCGACGAGTGGGACCGCATCAGCCTCGGTGAATGGATCGAACAGAACACCATGTCCAAGCAGGCCCGCGAGATGCTGGACATGGCCTTCGCCGGCCTCTACACCTCGGCGGCGTCGGAGACGTCGCTGCTGTGGGGGTTGTTGCAGACGGCGTCGGCAGGCGGGCTGACGTTCGCGATTTCCGGCAAGGGCGGCTCCCAGGACGCCCGCCCGGTCGGCGGGATGGGCGCCATCTACGGTCCCATCGCGGCCGAACTGGGCGACGCGCTGCACCTTTCGCAACCGGTCCGCCAAATCGCCCAGGACGCCGACGGCGTGACGGTGACGGCCTCCGACCTGACCGTGCGCGCCCGACGGGTCATCGTCGCGATCCCGCTGGCGGTCGCCACGTCGATCGTCTACGAGCCGATGCTGCCGGTGGATAGGGCGATGCTGCACCAGCGCATGCCGAGCGGCGCGGTCATCAAGACGTCGGTGATCTACGACGAGCCGTTCTGGCGTGCCGACGGGCTGTCGGGTCAGTCGGCCGCACCGGGATCCCCGGCCACCCTGACGATCGACGCCTGCACCGACACCGGCGACCCCGGGGTCATGTGCGTCATCACCGAAGGGCCCGCGGCGCGACGGTTGACCAAGCTCAATGAGGCCGAGCGGAGAGCGGCGCTCATCGGCGAGTTGGTCGACCGGTTCGGCGAGAAGGCGAGAACGCCGCAGGAGTACCACGAGCAGAACTGGACCGTTGACCGCTACTCCGGCGGCGGGATGATCGGCCACGCACCGACCGGCGTGCTGACCGAATTCGGCTATACCCTGCGCGAGCCGTGCGGCCGCATCCACTGGGCCGGCACCGAGAGTTCGGCCGTGATGTGCGGGTGGATCGACGGCGCGATCCGTTCCGGTGAGCGTGCGGCCGCCGAGGTCCGGGAGGCCGAGACCGCCGCGGTCGCCTAGGACGAGGAGGCCCCTGGCTAACCCGCCTGCTTAGCGGGCGGGCGGTAGAAGATCACCAGCTGGCCGACCGCGCCGGCGAGGCCCAGCACCACCGAGATCAGCAGGCCGCGCCAGCCGTCCATCCAGTTGTGCCCGAACACCACGTAGTCCAGGCTGAGCTTGCCGGCGCCCAGGGTCGCCACCGCGATGGCGCTGACCGCCAGGACCAGGTTGTATTCCCAGCCCTCCTTGACGATGAAGAAGCCGTTAGCCCGGTGCACCGTCCAGGCCGCCACCAGCATCAACGACACGAAGCCCGCCGCCGGGATCGGTGTCAGCAGCCCGGCGGCCAGGCCCAGCCCCGCGGCCATCTCGGTCGTGGCGGCCACGGTGGCGTGGAACTTGCCCGGCTTCATGCCGATGCTCTCGAACCACCGCGCGGTGCCCGGGATGCGTCCGCCACCGAAGAACTTGTTGTAGCCGTGCGCGGCCAACGTCACGCCCAGTACCAGCCGCAGGATCAGTAACCCGACGTCGTAGGGAGTCATACCTGCAAACCTAGATCATGGCGCCGACCAGATGACAGGACCGCCGAGCAGCTAACTCCGTCGACCCATGTGGGAACATTGCGGGCGTTCCGACGTTCGCCTTTCGACGGCCACCACGAGGGGGTGCACCACGGCTCGTATCGCACGCGGTGCCCGCCGTGACGCGCTTGGGGCCGCTTCTGACGGGCAATCCGTGGTGTTACTGGACGGCACAGCGAGTCACCCGCGGGAGCTGTTGGGCAACAAGGGCCACGGCATCGAGGCGATGCGCCGGCATGGTCTGCCGGTGCCGCCCGCGTTCTGCATCACCACGGAGGTCGGCCTGCGGTACCTCGCCGACCCCCGGGCGGCGATGGACGCCATTTGGGACGACGTGCTCGACCGGATGAGTTGGCTGGAGGCGCAGACCTCGCGGGTGTTCGGGCGCGGCCCGCATCCCCTGCTGGTCAGCGTGCGCTCCGGGGCCACCCAGTCGATGCCGGGCATGATGGACACCATCCTCGACCTCGGCCTGAACGATGAGGTCGAGCAGGCGCTGGCCACCGGCGCCCCGGCATTCGCCCGAGACACCCGCCGTCGGTTCGAGCGGATGTACCGGCGCATCGTCGGCATCGGCGAGCACGAGCCGGTGCCCGCCGACCCCTACGCGCAGCTGCGCGCAGGCATCGAGGCGGTGTTCGCCTCGTGGAACTCACCCCGCGCGGTCGCCTACCGCGCCCATTCCGGCGTCGACGACCAGAGCGGCACGGCGGTCGTCGTCCAGGCGATGGTGTTCGGCAACCACGGTCCCGATTCCGGTGCGGGGGTGCTGATTTCACGCAACCCGATCACCGGGGACAACGAGCCGTTGGGCGAGTGGCTGCCCGGGGGTCAGGGCGATGACGTGGTGTCAGGCTCGGTCGACGTGGAACCCATCAGCGCCCTGCGTGACGAGCAGCCGGCCGTCTACGGCGAGTTGATCGACGCCGCAAGAAGATTGGAGCGACTCGAGTTCGACGCCCAAGAGATCGAGTTCACCGTCGAGGACGGCAAGCTGTGGCTGCTGCAGACCCGCGGCGCGGAGCGCTCGGCGCAGGCCGCCGTGCGCCTGGCGCTGCAGCTGCGGCACGAGGGGCTGATCGACGATGCCGAGACGCTGCGGCGCGTGACGCCGGCGCACGTGCAGACCCTGTTGATGCCCGCCTTGCAACCGGAAACGCGCTTGGCGGCAAAGCTTTTGGTCAGGGGGTTGCCGGCCTGCCCGGGCGTGGCGTCGGGCAAGGCCTATACCGACGTCGACGAGGCGCTCGATGCCGCCGAACGGGGCGAGTCGGTGATCCTGGTACGCGACCACACCAGGCCCGAAGACGTTTCGGGCATGCTGGCCGCGCAGGGCATCGTCACCGAGGTCGGCGGCGCGGCCAGCCACGCGGCGGTGGTCAGCCGGGAACTCGGGCGGGTGGCCGTGGTGGGTTGCGGCCCCGGAGTGGCCGCCTCGCTGGCCGGTAAATCGATCACCGTCGACGGCGCGAAAGGCGAAGTGCGCGAGGGCAACCTGAGCCTATCCGCATGGTCGGAGAACGACACGCCCGAATTGCGCGAGCTCGCCGACATCGCTCGTCGGATCAGCCCGCTGCGCGCCCACACCGCCGGGGATTACCTGCGGCTGGAGGACAACAGCGAGGCCGCGGTGGCCGCGGCGCTGAAGAGCGGGCAGACCGACGTCGTCTCGGCCACCCCGCTGGTCGTCATGCTTACCGCGCTGCGCCTGGCCGGAGAGGCCGA
>NZ_LZJB01000613.1:0-1258 GCF_001666895.1 Mycobacterium sp. E3298 | reverse complement strand
GGATCGCGACCAGCGTCTCGGCCAGCCGGTGCCGGATCGCCTGGAAAGAGCTGATGTGACGGCCGAACTGGACGCGGTCCAAAGCGTGCCGGCGCGCCAGCGCCAGCATGGCCCGGCCGGCGCCGACCAACCACCAGCCCAATGCCCGCCTGCCCGCGTCCAGGGCCGGCCGGGTCAACGAGTCCCCATGTGCGACGCGGTGTATCGGCAACAACTCGTCGATCGCCGAACCGGCGACCTCGCCGCGCTCCCAAATCACCCAGGAGCCGCCGGCGAACGGTAGCGGCATGGTGTCGCCGGGCGCGGCGCCGGACTCGCGTAACACCACGTCGTTGAGGACCGGGGCGTGGGCGCCGGTCTCGCCAAGCAGCCGGAATACCAAAGGGACGGCGACATCGGGCATTTCGTCCAGCATGTCCCGCCAGCCCAGGTCGGTCAGCGCCGCATCGAGCTTGACCCCCGACGCGGCCGCCATCGTCGTCCGTAGCGAACCTTCCAGCAGGCGCAGCGACTCGGGATCCGTCATGCCGTCCACGGTTCACTCCTTCCCGAGGTCGAGCAGCCGGCGGGCGATGATATTGCGCTGAATCTCGGCGGTCCCGCCGTAGATGGTGGCCGCGCGTGAGTACAGGTATTCCGCGCGCCACGGTGTGTCGTCGAGTTCGAGCACTCCGGGCAGCAGGTCGCGGACCGTGTCGTAGAGCCGTTGCTCCGCGCCGGCCAGCAGCACCTTGTCGATGGACGTGTCCGGTCCCAGGCGTGCCCCGTCGCGCAGCCGGTACTGGGTGTCGCGGGACCGGCAGCGCAGTGTGTGCAGCGCCAGATACGCCGCGCCCAAGGCGGATTCGCTGGGATCGCCGGCGGCCGACGCCTTCACGATGAGTTCGTCGAAGCGGGAGTACAGGTAGGCGATTCGCTGCCAGAAGCAGGTGGACCGCTCATACGGGAGGAGGTCCATGGCGAGTCGCCAGCCGTCGCCCGGTCGGCCGAGCATCCGGCTGCCCGGGATCACCACGTCGTCGTAGTAGACCTCGCAGAATTCGTCCACGCCGTGCATCGTCCGGAGCGGCCTGATGGTGATGCCGGGCGTGTCGAGGTCGACGAAGAAGGCGGTGATCCCGTCGTGGCCCGGTCCGGTGCGGGTGAGGAGGACGCAGCGCGACGAGAACTGCGCGAAGCTGGTCCACACCTTCTGCCCGTTGACGATCCAGTTGTCGCCTTGCTGCGTCGCACGGGTGGTCAGCGAGGCCAGGTCCGA
>NZ_LZJB01000612.1:0-3485 GCF_001666895.1 Mycobacterium sp. E3298 | reverse complement strand
GCGGTGCTGCACCCGAACCAGATTGGGATCATTCTTGTTGTACTCGACGTAGATACGCATGCCCGTGGCCAGATGCGACGGGTACAGCACGCCGAGCTCCGGGCGGTAGGTGACCCGCTCGGGTGTGACAAATTCGATGGTGGAGCGGCGCGGCCCGGCGCTGAGCACCTCGGCCTGCGCCACCCCCATGTTGTGTCGAATCGCAAGGTCATCGCGCCAGGCGCCGGCCACCAGCAAGACCGACTGCAGGGTGACCAAGCCGGTCACGATGAGCACCGTCACGCGGGCCCAGCGCAGTGCGATCCGGGGCCTGGTGTTGGGCGGCTTGTCACTGCGACCGTGAATCAATATGTGCAGCAATGCCTTTGGATCGATCAAAGGGCCGCCTTGATGGCGGCGTGCAGCTGCCGAAGCGACGACCGGTCGGCCTTGACCTCCAGCACCCGCATACCGGGCGCGGGTTCGTCGAGCGCCGCGCCTAGCTGGTCGACCTCGATCTGCCGGCTCTCGACGTGGTAGGCGCGGCACAGCGCACCCACGTCGACGTCGTGCGGCGTCCCGAAGATCCGCGACGACACGTCGGAGAATCGCGGGTCGCCCTGCTCGAGCAACTCGAAGATGCCACCGCCGTTGTCGTTGGAGACCACGATGGTCAACTGCCGCGGGGTCGGCTCGGTGGGCCCGATCAGCAGCCCGGAGCTGTCGTGGACGAACGTCAGGTCGCCGATCAGCGCGACGGTGCGGCCCTCGTAGGCGAGCGCGGCCCCGATCGCGGTGGACACCGTGCCGTCGATACCTGCCACCCCGCGGTTGGAGCGGACGCGGATGCCGTGGGTGTCCAGGCCAACCAGGGCGGCGTCGCGGACCGGGTTGGACGCCCCCAGCACCAGCTGGTCACCCGGCCGAAGGGCGTCGGCGACGGCCGCCGCCACGTGCAAGCCGGTGGTCAGCGGGTGCGCCTTTAGCTGGTTGCGCACCGCGTCGTTGGCGTGCCGGTTGACCTCCGCGCAGCGCTTCAACCAGGCCGCACTCGGCGTGCCGGTGGTGACCGCTCGCGTCCCGGTGGCCTGCGAGTTGCCCGAGACGTCGGGCCAGCGCGGTCCGGTGGTCAACGCGTACACCGGCACCTGCGGATCGGCCAGCAGCGCCGACACCGGCCGGTGCAGGGTGGGCCGCCCGAGCATGATCACCTGCTTCGGGCGCAGCAGCGGCAGGGCCAGCGGGTGCAGCGGGTTTTCCGGTGCCGGTGCCGTCGATTCGGCGACGGTCGGCAACTGCGCGAGGTTGGGGTGCACGCCCGCGCCGTGCCCGGCGATCACGACGGTGTCGGGCGACAGGTCGATGTCCAGCGGCTGGTCGAACGTGACCGGCGGCGTGTAGGTCCACGGCCGCCCGCCGGGCCGCCCCTGCGGCACGGCGGCGCCCCGGGGTTCGGGATCGGGCACCAGGGGCTCGCGCAGCGGGATGTCGAACTGCACCGGGCCGGCGTTGGCGGTGCGGGATCCCGTCGCGGCCGCCAGGACCCGGCAGGTGGCCGATCGCGACGTCGCGTTGAAGGACTCCAGCCGCTCGGGTGCGTCCTCGGCCAGGCCCAGGCTGATAGCGGCGCGGACCTGGGTGCCGAAGTAACCCAGCTGCTCCATGGTCTGGTTGGCCCCGGTGCCCAGCATCTCGTAGGGCCGGTTGGCCGACAGCACGATCAGCGGCACCCGCGCGTAGTTGGCCTCCACCACGGCCGGCCCCAGGTTGGCAACGGCGGTGCCCGACGTCATCGCGACACACACCGGGGCGCCGGCGGCGATCGCCAGCCCAATGGCCAGGTAGCCGGCGGTGCGCTCGTCGATGCGGACGTGCAGCCGGATCCGGCCGGCGCGGTCGGCGTCGTGCAGCGCGAAGGCCAGCGGCGCGTTGCGCGACCCGGGGCACAGCACCACGTCGCGGACGCCGCCGCGAATCAGCTCGTCAACGACGACGCGGGCCTGAGTCGTCGAGGGGTTCACTCCTACAGCCTGTCACAGCCCGCCGACCGGGGGCCGAACGTGGAGTTGGCGGGCTGGTCCGCCCGGAATTCGCCCGGAAAGCCGACGTTGGGCGCGCCCTCAGTTGCCGGCGAAGAACTTCAGCGCCGCCTCGTTGACGGCGTCCGGGCGTTCGAAGAACCCGAGGTGGCCGGCGTCGGGAATCTGCACGTATCGCCCGTTGGGCAGCGCGTCGGCGACCTCACGCCCCAGGTAGGGCGGTGTCAGCACGTCGTCGGAGAAGCCGATCACCAGCACCGGCGTCGCGATGCTGCGGTAGGCCGGCAGCCGGTTGGTGTACGGGGCGACGTCCAGCTGGCAGCGGGTGCCCGGGGTGGACTTGATCGGCCACATGGAGAACATCGCGATCCAGTCCGCGACGGCGACGTCGTCGTTGAGCGTCTTGCGCGAGAAGTTCTCCAGCAGGCGGATTTTGGCGTCGTAGGAGTTCGGCAGCTGGACCCCGGCGTCGGCGAGCTCGGCCTCGGCGTCGCGGAAGAACTGGCGCGCCTTGTCCATCCGGCCCCGGGTGCCCATCAACACCGCGGAGCTGACCAATTCGGGCCGGGCGAGCATGAGCTCCTGGGCGATGAACGCCCCCATCGACATCCCCACGATGCGGGCCGGGGCGGCGTCGAGGCCCTCGATCAGCGCCGCGGTGTCGGCCACCATCGTTTGCGTCGTGAAACCCTGCGCGTTCTCGGTGGCACCGATTCCGCGGTTGTCGAAGGTGATGACGCGGTAGCCGGCGGCCAGGAACGCCGGCAGCTGATACGGGTGCCAGGTCCGCCCGGCACCGCCGTGGCCGCTGATGAACACCACCGGCTCGCCGGAGCCGCGGTCGTCGTAAGCCAGGTTGATCACTCGGACGACGGTACAAGGAGCGGGTGGCAGGCCGTGACCCGGTCGATCCACCACTGCCGCCGCTCCGGGGGCGCGGCCAGGGCCCGCAACCGCGCCGGATCCGGGGTCACCGCCCCCGCCGCCAGGGTGCCGTCGACGGGCGCTGCGACCTCGGCCACGTCCTCGACGAACAACCCGCCGGTGCCCAGCCCACACGCGTGGCGCAACACCGGCAACGCCGCCGCGGCGGCCAGCCCGGCCGCGATGCCCACCGCCGAGTCGATCGCGCTGGACACCACGACCGGGATGTCGATCTGCGCGGCGATCGAGAGCATGGGCGAAATACCGCCCAGCGGAGCGACTTTGAGCACCGCGATATCGGCGGCGCGGGCGCGGACGACCGCGAGCGGGTCGTCGGCCTTGCGGATGCTTTCGTCGGCGGCGATCGGCACGTCCGGCAGCTCTGGCCGCCGGCGCAGCGCCGCGAGTTCCTCGACGGTCGCGCAGGGTTGTTCGAGGTATTCCAGCGGGCCGTCGGCGGTCAGGGCTTGAGCTGCTCGCACCGCCTGCTCGACGCTCCAGCCGCCGTTGGCGTCCACGCGCACGGTCGGCACGAGGTCGCGC
>NZ_LZJB01000611.1:0-8126 GCF_001666895.1 Mycobacterium sp. E3298 | reverse complement strand
GGGATGACGCCACCGACCACGATCATGATGTCGGGCCGTCCCACCTCGGCGAGCGCGTCGCGCAGTGCCGGCACCAGCGTCAGGTGGCCGGCGGCCAGCGACGAGACACCGACGACGTGCACGTCGTTGTCGGCGGCCTGCCGGGCCACCTCCTCGGGCGTGGAGAACAGCGAGCCGACGTCGACGTCGAAGCCCAGGTCGGCAAAGGCCGTCGCGATCACCTTCTGACCGCGGTCGTGACCGTCCTGACCCATCTTCGCCACGAGAATTCTCGGCCGTCGGCCGTCGGCCTCGGCGAACTTCTCGACCAGTTCCGTGGCGGTTGCGATGTTGGGGGCCTTTCCGGCTTCGTCGCGGTAAACACCGGCGATCGTGCGGATCTCCGCCTGGTGCCGGCCGTATACCTTTTCCAGCGCGTCGGAGATCTCCCCGACCGTCGCCTTGGCCCGGGCGGCGTTGATCGCCAGCGCCAGCAGATTATTACCCAGCCCGTCCTCGCCGGCGCGGCCGTGTGCCGCGGCCGCCCGGGACAGGTCGGCCAGCGCCGCCTCGACGGCGGATTGGTCGCGGCTGGCCCGCAGCTCTTTGAGCTTGGTCAGCTGCTCGGCGCGCACGCGGCTGTTCTCGACCTTGAGGACCTCGACCTCTTGGTCCTCCTCGACCTGATATTTGTTGACGCCGATCACCGGCTGCATCCCGGAGTCGATGCGGGCCTGGGTGCGCGCGGCCGCCTCCTCGATGCGCAGCTTCGGGATGCCGTCGCTGATGGCCTGGGCCATGCCGCCGTGCTCGGCGACCTCGGCGATGTGGGCGCGGGCCTTCTGCGCGAGCTGATGGGTCAGCCACTCCACGTAATACGAACCGCCCCAGGGGTCGATGGGCCGCGTGGTGCCCGACTCCTGCTGCAGCAGCAGCTGGGTGTTGCGCGCGATCCGCGCCGAGAAGTCGGTGGGCAGCGCCAGCGCCTCGTCGAGGGCGTTGGTGTGCAGGGACTGGGTGTGGCCCTGGGTGGCGGCCATCGCCTCGATGCAGGTGCGCGCCACGTTGTTGAAGGCGTCCTGCGCGGTCAGCGACCAGCCGGAGGTCTGCGAATGCGTGCGCAGCGAAAGCGATTTCGCGTTCTTCGGGTTGAACTGGGCGACCAGCTCGCTCCACAGCAGCCGGCCGGCCCGCAGCTTGGCGACCTCCATGAAGAAGTTCATGCCGATGCCCCAGAAGAACGACAGGCGCGGCGCGAACTTGTCGATGTCCAGGTCGGCGTCCAGGCCCGCCTTGATGTAGTCGACGCCGTCGGCCAGGGTGTAGGCGAGTTCCAAATCGGCTGTGGCGCCGGCCTCTTGGATGTGGTAGCCGGAGATCGAGATGGAGTTGAACTTCGGCATCTTGGCACTGGTGTAGCCGAAGATGTCGGAGATGATGCGCATCGACGGCTTGGGCGGATAGATGTAGGTGTTGCGCACCATGAATTCTTTGAGGATGTCGTTCTGAATGGTGCCGGCCAGCTTCTCCGGCGGCACGCCCTGCTCCTCGGCCGCCACCACGTACAGCGCCAGGATCGGCAACACCGCACCGTTCATCGTCATCGACACGGACACCGTCGACAGGTCGATGCCGTCGAACAGCTGGCGCATGTCGAGAATGGAATCGATTGCCACGCCGGCCATTCCGACGTCGCCCTGGACGCGGGGATGGTCCGAGTCGTATCCGCGGTGGGTGGCCAGGTCGAAGGCCACCGACAGGCCCTTCTGGCCGGCGGCCAGGTTGCGGCGGTAGAACGCATTCGACTCCGCCGCGGTGGAGAACCCCGCGTACTGGCGGATGGTCCACGGCTGATTGACGTACATCGTGGGGTACGGGCCGCGCAGGAACGGCGGTTCGCCCGGGAAGCTGTTCAGCGGGTATCCGCTCGCCACGACGGCGGCGCGGTCGGCGCCGATGTACACCGGTTTGACGGCGATGTCTTCGGGCGTGTGCCATTCGAGCTGATCGGGCGTGTACCAGTGCGCGGCCGCCGTTGCGGCGACGTGCTCGCGCACGGCGGCCTCGGTGGGCGGCGGCAGCGGCCGGTCGCCGTCCAGCGGGATTTCGGCGAAGTTGCCGATCACAGGTGCGGTTGTGGTCATTGCGGCTACGCTCCCAGTCGAGTGAGCAGGTTCGAAAGGGCTTCGACCGCATTGATTTTCGCGGTCAGGAACTCGTCGGGCCGGTGCTCGGCGTCGCCCAGGGCCTTTTCGGGTCCGGCCAGGTAGACCCGCGCCACCCCGGCGGCCCGCGCCGCCTCGACGATCGCCGCGGCCCCCTCCCCGTAGCGCTTGTCGGTGCCGCAGATAACGGCCGCGCCGGGCGACCCGGCGTCGGCGACGGCCTTTGCGACGCCCGTGGCGTCGACGGTTCCGGGGTTGACGGCTTCGATGCCGCCCGACGCCAGCAGGTTGGCGGCGAAGGTGGCGCGGATGTTGTGCTCGGCCAGCGGACCCAGCGGCAGCAGCAGCACCCGCGGTCGCGCTCCGGTGCGGGCCAGGAACGCATCGGAGCGATCGCGTAGCGCCTCGAACGCGGCGGCATACCGCCGCAGGTTGCCGGCGGCCAGCGGCGAACCTGGCGAATCTTCTTGCGGCAGAGCCGGCTCCGTCAGATTCGGGAACTCGTTGACACCGGTGATCGCGGTGCGCCGATGCGCGATGTCGTCGGCGCGTCGCGCGGCCACTTCGGCGATCTGGCCGGCGACGTAGTCGCGCGCGTCGACGAAACCGCCGTGGGCCTCGATGGCCTGGAAGTGCTCCCAGGCCCGCTCGGCGAGCCGCGCGGTGAGGTCTTCGACGAACCAGGACCCGCCGGCGGGGTCCAGCACCCGGCCGACGTGCGACTCCTCCAGGAGCAGCAACTGGGTGTTGCGGGCGATCCGGCGCGCGAAGCTTCTCGCCGTGCCCGGGAAGCCGCCCGGGATCGCCACGTCGAACGGCAGCACCAGCACGGTGTCGGCGCCGCCGACGCCCGCGCCGAACGCGGCCAGCGTGCAGCGCAGCATGTTCACCCACGGGTCGCGCTGGGTCATCATCGGCAGCGACGTCTCGGCGTGCACGGTGACGGCGCCGCCGTCCGGGTCGCCGACGACCTCGGCGACCCGCGCCCACAGGCGGCGCACCGCCCGCATCTTGGCGAGCGTGACGAACTGGTCGTCGTCGGCGGCCAGCCGGAAGCTGATCTGCCGCAACGCCTCGCCGATCGGCACGCCCGATTCGGTGAGCCGCCGCAGGTAGTCCACCCCGGCGGCCACGGTGCCGGCCAGCTCCCAGGTCGCGTTGGCGCCCAGGTTGTGGAAGGCCGGACCGTCGACGGTGATCGCACGCACGCCGCGCTCTCGGGCCGCCCGCTTGGCGACCGTGACGACCTCGTCGAGCGCCGGCGCGGGACGGTCACTCAGCGCCGCGGTGAGCGGGTCGCCGCCCAGGTCGATCGACAGGAGTCCGCGCTGATCCCCCTCCACGCGGGCCGCCAACGCCAACATCGCGTCGGCGGCGGTCGAGTAGTCGGCGCCCGCATCGATGATGACCGGCGCCATGCTCAGGTACACCCCGGCCAGGCTTTCCTCGAGCTGGTCGGCGGTCACGCCGGACTCCCCCACCCGCAGCACCAGCGCGCTCGCCCCGTTGCCCAGCGCCTCCAGCACCGCCGCGTTGACGTCCTTGGCCGCCACCCCGGCGACTCGGTCGGCCGGGAACGCCTCGGCCACCTTCCAGCCGGACTTGACGTCGTGCAGCGCGTCGGCGCCCCGCAGGTACGGCCACTCGCCCGGCAGCGGCGGTTCCGGCAGCTCGTCCAGCGCGGTGTACAGCGCCCGGATGGCGATGCCGTCATAGGTCGGGGTTTCCAGCAGCCGCTCGGGCTGGTCCCCGAGCTCCTCGGGGTCCTTCCGGGTGCTTTTCGATAGCACGCCGGCGACCGCGCTGCGCCAACGCCCGCGAACCTGTTCTAGTTCGGCGAGCTCGGGTACATCAATGGACACCGATTGCTCCCTTTTTCCCAGCAAATGGGGCCTGCGACTTACTAATGAGGCTAGTTGATCGGGCCTGTGGGCAGAAAACCGCGCGGCGCGACGAACGCGGCGGCGCGCCGATGAAACGCCAGCCTCGGGAAACGAGTTATTCACCTGGGCCCCGTAACCTTTACAGGCGTGACGGCTTCCGCCACCTGCAGAATCAACCGGACTCTGCGCGACCTCGCCGGCGCGCTGGGCGCAACCGCGCGTCTGCTGTCGCGGCCCCGGGCAATCGCCACAGTGGTCGGTATCACACTGCTGATCGCCGCCGCGTCATGGCTCCCGCTGCCCACGCCCGTGCAGATGCGCGACTGGGCACAGTCGGTCGGCCCCTGGTTTCCGCTGGCGTTCCTGGCCGCGCACATCGTGGCGACCGTGGTACCGGTCCCCCGCACGGCCTTCACCCTGGCCGCCGGCCTGCTGTTCGGCCCGCTGCTCGGTGTGGCGCTGGCCGTCGGGGCCAGCACCGCGAGCGCGGTGATCGCGATGCTGCTGGTGCGGGCGGCCGGGTGGCGGTTGAACCGCCTGGTGCGCCACCGGTCGATCGACACGGTCGACGAACGCCTGCGCCAACGGGGTTGGCTGGCCATCCTGTCGCTGCGGCTGATTCCCGCCGTACCGTTCTCCGCGATCAACTACGCCGCCGGTGCGTCGACGGTGCGCCTGCTGCCGTACACGCTGGCGACGCTGGGCGGCCTGCTGCCCGGCACCGCCGCCGTGGTGATCCTCGGAGACGCCCTCGCCGGACACCCCAACTCGCTGCTGTACCTCGTCTCGCTGTGCACGGCGACGCTGGGTTTGACGGGCTTGATCATCGAGATCCGCCATTTCCGCCGGCACCATCGCCGGGCAGACAGTCCCGTCGACGACGAGCCCTCCCCCCAGCCGGCCACCGTTCGCTGACCAGATCTCGCTAATCGCCACGGCCGCTGGGCCGAAGCTGGCAAGCTGGGGCCTCAGAGACCTACCGGCATCGCGCGCTCAAGGGGGGGTGTTGGCCGGAACCCACGTGCAATATCCGCTGCCACAACGCTCCAGGATGCATTCCGCGTTGCTGGCGATCGCGGCGTTGTTCTGCGCCATGGCCTTCGTCGCCGCGGTGTCCCAGCTGTCCAGGAACGACGGCGCCCGCTCCCTCGCCCCACCGCCCGCCCTGGCACCGATCGACCTGCCCGCATCGAGCGCTATCGGCCCCGGCGCGGGCATCTTCGTCGAGTACGCCGACGGGTCGGGCGGAATGGGTTGCACCGCGGGATTTTTGGTGCACACCGCCGCCGGCGAGACCGGGGTGCTGACGGCCGGTCACTGCAACCGCCCGGGCGGGCCCGGCAAGGTGACGATGAACCTGGGCGGCGTCCTCCCCTACGCGACGGTCGGCACGTTCAGCCAGACGGTCAACGAGGGTGTGCACAAGGAGCAGCACGACATCGGCCTGGTCCTGCTCAACGGCGAAAGCGTCCCGCAGAGCGCGGCCATCGGGGCCTCCCTGCCGGTCGCGGGCGTCGCCACCAACCTGCAGATCGGCCAGGAACTCTGCAAGTTCGGCATGGGTTCCGGCGAGGCCACCTGCGGCCCGATCACGGAAGTCACCAAGAGCAAGGTCGTGTTCTTGGCGCCCGGCCAATGCGGCGACTCCGGCGGGCCGGTCTACCTCAACGACGGCGACGGCACCGTGCGCGCCGTCGGCATCCTCATCCGCGGGGGTGTCCCCGACCCGCCGAAGCCGGGATGTTCGGCCCCGGCGAGGTTCTCGGTGGCCGAGCTCGTCCAGCCCTGGCTGGACAAGTGGCGGCTGACCACCGTGACCGCGGTGTCGTCCGCGGCCGGCTGAAAGTTCGCCCACCGCAAGGATCTTCAGGCTGGCTTCAGGCTCGCTTTCTAATGTCGCGGACGTCGCGGTGCGCGGGACGCTATTGCGCACCCGACGGGGATCGATCGCCGACAGAAAGGGAGAGGATGGGCCCAGTGAAGATCAAACAACTCATCGCCGGTTCGCTGCTGGCGGGCGTCCTTGGGGCGACCGCGGCCGGCTTCGGCGCCGCGGTGGCCAGCGCGGATCCGCCCCCGCCCCCGCCGCCGGGACAACCCTGGGGGCCGGGACCGGGTGGGCCCGGTGGACCACCGCCGCCGCCCGGACCACCGGGCGGACCGCCGGCGCCGGGGGCTCCGGGTGGCCCCTTCCGCCCGCCACCGCCGGGGTTCTAGTGCCGGGCGTGCGCTAGCGGCACCGAGCGGTGGCCGCCTCGACCCGGGGTGGTCACCGCTCGGCGCTCGGGTCGACGGCAGCGACGACCGGCAGGGTGAGGCGGAACTCGGCACCGCCGTCGCGCGGCACGCACACCAGCTCTCCGCCGTGGGCTCGGGCCAGCGCCCGGGCGATCGGCAGCCCGAGCCCTGCGCCGCCGTGATCTCGGGCGCGGCCGGCGTCCAGGCGCACCAGGCGCTCGAAGATCCGCTCGCGCTCCTCGTCGGGAATCCCTGGGCCGCTGTCGGTGACAGTCACCGCGGCGGCGCCGTCGTCGCGCCGGACGTCGATCGTGATGGCGCCTCCGGCCGGTGTGTAGCGGCGTGCGTTGTCGAGCAGATTGGACAGGATCTGCGCGAGCCGGGTGGGGTCCGCGTTGACGGCGAGGTCGGCCCCGCCGGTGCGGCTGATCGCGAGTTGCGGCGCGAGCATCGCGGCCCGGTCGGCTTCGGCGTCCGCGATCGCGGCCAGGTCGACCTCGCGGGTGTCCAACGGCAGGCCCGCGTCGATGCGGCTCAGATCGAGCATGTCCGAGACGAGCCGGCCGGCGCGGCGGGCGTCGGACAGCAACAGGCTGGCCCGGCGGTACTGACCCTGCGCCGTGCCGTCGCCCTGATCCGCGGCGGAGGCGTTGTTGACGAGCTGTTCGGCGGCGACCTGAATCCCGGCGATCGGGGTCCGCAACTCGTGGGCGGCGTCGACGAGGAAGCGCCGCGTCGCGGTCTCGGCCCGCTGGGCGGTGTCCGCGGCCCGCTGGGCCCGGTTTTCGGAGGCCTCCAACGCGTCCAGCATCCCGTCGAAAGCGGTTGCGGCGCGCCCCAATTCGGTGTCGGCCCGGTCCGGGCGCAGCCGTCGCCCGCGGTCGCCGGTCCTGATGTCGTTCGCCAGCGCCGTCAGCCGGTCCAACGGGCGCAACGCCACCCGGCTGACGGCCACCAACAACAGCGCCGCGGTCAGGAGCGTCACCACGCCGGCCCCGATCATCAGCAGGCGCAGCTGGTGCGTCACCTGGGTGGTTTGCGTCGTGTCGGCGACCAGGATCACCCGGGAGCCATCCGGCAGCGGGCGCACGACGGCCGTCGCGGTGGCATCCGGCGGGGGCGGCGGGGGCGGCGGCGGCCAGGGTGCAATGCCGGGCGGCGGGAAGTTCGGGCCGGGCGCGAACGGCGGTGGCGGAGCGAACGGCGGCGGGGGCGGAAAGGGCGGCGGGACAACGGGACCCGCGACGGTATCGGGGCTGATGCCGCGGTCGCCGTACGTTGCGCCGTCGGCGGTGACCAGCAGTGCCCGTACGCCGCCGCCGTTGAGTTCGGCGGCCAGCAGGTCGGGTGACGTGTGTGCGACGTCCAGCGCCTCGGCCCGGGATGCCGCGGCGAGGAGCCGGTCGTGCAGGTTTCTGCGGGCGAGGACGCCCAGGCTGAGGTCGACGGTCACGCCGAGCACCACCAGCAGCAGGGCGAGCAACGCCACCACCACCAGCGTCACCCGGCGCTGCAGGGACGGGGTCCGAGTCGTGGAGGCGGCCGTCATGATCGCCGCGGCTGCAACCGGTAGCCGATGCCGCGCGCGGTGTGCAGGATCCGCGGCCCGTGGGCTTCGAGTTTGCGTCGCAATCCACTGATATGCACCTGCACCAGGTTCGGATCGTAGGCGTCGTACCCCCAGACCCCGTTCAGGATCTGGCCGGCGCTGACGATGCGGCCGCGCTGTTCCACCAGGAAGGCCAACAGCCGCAGTTCGGTTGCGGTCAGGTCGAGGCGGCTACCACCGCGCGCGGCATCGGCTACCGGTTGCAGCCGCGGCGATCATGACGGCCGCCTCCACGACTCGGACCCCGTCCCT
>NZ_LZJB01000610.1:0-6763 GCF_001666895.1 Mycobacterium sp. E3298 | reverse complement strand
ACGAAGGCCTGGCCGGTGGGCCCGACTCCGGGGGCTTCACCGGTGCCGCGGGCGAACACCACCTGCACGTCCGGACACTGCGCGGACGCGGTGGGGATCACGGACCCGGCGAGGACCGACGCGCCGAGACCCGACGCCGCAACCACTGCCGGAGCAAGGGAACGGATGAAGTGACGTGCGATCATGCCGCCGCTGATGCCCATACGAACGCCTCCCAAAACTGTCCCTATCGTAAAAAATATCTCGCCGTTTCCTGTATACCGAGGTACGGCGCGTCGCGCCGGATGAGCGGCGCGTGTCGACGCACCAAACGAATCCATTGTGCGCGCGCGGCGCGATGACGTCGCGTTACTGGGCCGGCTGCAAGGGACGGCCGGCCGGTTCGGCTACCGGTAAGACCGCAGATTTGGCTCGGGGACAGAGGCTTTGGGGGCGGGGCGGTCGTTCGGCGCGACCCCCCCGAGAGGTCCGGTTGCGATGTCAGCAAGGTCACATGCTGGCAAACACGGGTGCGTCGTCTGGCTTCCTTTATTAGAGTTACGTAAGGGTAATGACAATTCTTTCTCAGTAAGCGCGGGGCGGGGAAGCACGGAGCGAGGTTGTGAACACGGACCGTTTGGACGCCGTCATCGTCGGCGCCGGCTTTGGCGGCATCGGTGCTGCGATCCAGCTCAAGCGTCTCGGGTATGACAACTTCGTCATCCTCGACCGCGAGGATGACCTGGGCGGCACCTGGCACGTCAACCACTACCCGGGGATCGCCGTCGACATCCCGTCGACCACCTACTCCTACTGGTTTGAGCCGAACCCGACGTGGTCGCGGCTGTTCGCGCCGGGCGCCGAGGTCAAGCAGTACGCCGCGGACGTCGCCGACAAGTACGACGTACGCCGTCACATGCGGTTCAACACGACCGTGGAAGGCGCCCAGTGGGATGAGGACGCCGAGGTCTGGCGGGTGACGCTGGCGGGTGGCGAAACGTTGTCCAGCCGCTTCCTGATCACCGCGACGGGCTTCCTGTCGCAGCCGCGCATGCCGGACATCGCGGGGATCGCGAGCTTCGAAGGCAAGGTGGTCCACACGACCGCGTGGGACCACGACTTTCGATACGAGGGGCGCCGGATCGCGGTCATCGGGACCGGCGCGTCCGCAGTGCAGGTGATCCCGGAGTTGGCCGAACAGGCTGGGGAATTGACCGTGTACCAGCGCACCGCGACGCATGTGCTGCCCAAGTTCGACTTTGAGTTTCCCCCCGCGGTGCGCGGCCTGTTCGCCCGGGTGCCGGTGGCGCAGCGGACGCTGCGGTGGGTGACCGACATCCTCCTCGAAATCATCATGGTCGTCGGAGCGCTGCACTTCCGGGAGTCCCGCGGTCGGGGGAACATCTCTGCATCCGACCTGGCCAAGATCAACCGATTCCGGTGGATCCGGGACAAGAAACTGCGCGCCAGGCTGACGCCGGACTACGACCTCGGCTGCAAGCGGCCAACCTTTTCCAACGGCTTCTACCGCGCGTTCACCAAGCCGAACGTGCACCTGGAGACCGACTCGATCGCGCGGATCGAGTCGGACGGCATCGTCACCGTCGACGGGCGCAAGACCGTCATCGACACCCTGGTCCTGGCGACCGGTTTCGACCTGTGGGAGGCCAACTTCCCGGCCATCGAGGTGGTCGGCCGCAAGGGCCGCAACCTGGGCAAGTGGTGGCGAGAGACCCGCTTCCAGGCCTACCAGGGCCTCTCGATGCCCTACTTCCCGAACTACCTGAGCCTGGTTAGCCCGTTCGCCTTCTCCGGGCTGTCCTTCTTCCACACCATCGAATACCAGATGCGGCACATGGACCGGCTGCTCGGCGAGGTCAAGCGCCGCGGTGCGACGACCTTCGAGGTGACTGAAGAGGCCAACGACCGATTCATGGAGCGGATGACCAAGCGGCTGGACAACACGGTGTTCTACGCCGGGAACTGCGCGACGTCGCGTTCGTACTACTTCAGCCCCAGCGGCGAGGCCTCGCTGCTGCGACCGACCTCGACGTTGAACTCGGTGCGGGAAGCCGCGACATTCCCGCTCAGCGACTACGTCATCGCCTAACGCCACACCCGCCACACCAGCCCCGGCCGCCCCGACGGCGGAAGCGGGCGGGTGTTTGCCCGCCTCGTAGCGACAACGCCGGGGTAGGCGCGGTTGTCGCTGTGAGGCGGGCAGTTCGGCGTCCGTCTGCTTTCCGGTGACGGGTGAGGCGGGCGGGGCGCCAGCTTTTCGGCGAATCTCCGTTTGCCCCCGCGGTCGGCGGGGTAACCGAACAAGGCGCGATCCGTCCCCAACCGATGCGAAAGGCGGTGTGGCCCAATGGAAACACTGTGCCGTTGGTGCGCCTGTGGCGGCGCCCCTTGCGTTCGTGTTGGGCAACATGGACGCGCCCGCGCATTCGGTCGCCTACTCGCACGTAGAGCTCTCGGCCGCCGTACAGGTCAGCGACCGCTGACCGATCGTCTCGCCGTGGGCCGCTAGCGCATCGCCACACCAGCCTCTGGCCGGGCGCAAGCGGCCGGCTGCAAGACCGCTTAACTTCCCGGGGAGGCCGGTGTGGCGAGCGGGACCGAGTGCGCCGTTACGCCGGCGGCAGCAGCACCGTGTCGATCATGTACACCGTCGCGTTGGCGGTCGGTACGCCGCCGCAGACCAGGCCCGCGTTGTTGACCCGCAGGCCGTTGCCCTGGCCGGTCACCGTGACGTTCGCGCCCTGAACGGTCTTGTGCGAGCCGGCGACCTTGGCCGGACTCAGCTGGCCGGGCACCACGTGATAGGTCAGGATGCTGGTCAGCAACCTGGAATCCGTCTTCAGTTGGTCGATCGTCTGCGCCGGCAGCTTGCCGAATGCGGCGTCGGTCGGAGCGAAGACCGTGTACTGCCCATTGTTCAGCGTCTCGACCAGGTTGACATTCGGGTTCAGCTTGCCCGACAGCGCGGAGGTCAGGGTGGTCAACGCGGGGTTGTTGGACGCCGCCACCGCCACCGGAACCTGCGACATTCCTTCCACCGACGCCGGGCCGCTGGGGTTGGCTGCCGCGTAATCAGAGCACCCGGGGCCCACCAAATCGGCCGCTGCCGCGGTGGGAGCGGTCACCACACCCAGACCCAGCATCGCCGCCACCGCGAACCCCTTCGCCGCCACCGACGTCCTGTGTGCCTTCATCGCCTTTGACTCCTTTGGTTGGTCCGACATTTGACAGCGATTCGGAGCCCGAACACCTTCGGATGGGTGCCGGGGCAGAAGTTTCTAGCCGTAGGTGAACGAATACACCTGCAGCCCTTGGTCGGGGTGACCTCGAGGGTTCTGATTGCAGGCGATCGCCGGAGACGATCTGATGTGACGTCGGCGGCCCGCCGATGGGAATGGCGACGGATCGTCCGTCCGGAACAGTGGGCGGGTGGTCGAAAGTGGTTGTGCCGACGCCGCGGACGGGCCACGATTTTCCGGGAGCCGTGCGCCGCTCAGCCGAGGGGCAGCGCGGCCAGGAACGTCCCCGTCGGACGTGGGGACCCGGTGCCCGGTTCGACGGTGAACGCCAGGCTGGTGGACGACCCCAGGTTGGTGAGCGTCGCGGTCGTCGACGGCGCCACCGCGGCGGTGCCCATCGTCCCGGCCGACGTCGGCCCCTTGTCGCTCAGCAGCCACATCTGGTAGACGGTCCCGGGCTTCGGCGGCGGGACGTTGTTCATCACCAGCACGCCGGCGTTGCGGTCGTGGGAAAAGACAACGGTCGCAGTGCCATTGCCGAGCGGTCCCGACACGGTGCGCACGTCCGGGGCCGCGAACACCTGCTCGGCGATCGTGGACGGTGGATGCGGACGCAGCAGTATGCCGATGCCGAATGCGGCGGCGCCGACCACCACCGCTGCCGCCGCGGCCCCCAAAAGGGCGGCGCGCCAACCGTATCTGCGTTCGCCGTGTGCGGGTATCGCCGCCAGCGTCGCGGCCCGCAGGTGCGCCGGTGGTTCGACGGCCGTCGTCGCCGAGATGACCGCCAGCGTCTCGCGGACGGCACGAACCTCGTCGTCGAAGGCCGCCGCCACCGACCGTGGCGCGGCCGCCAGCCGCCGCTCGATGTCGGCCCGCTCCTCGTCGGACACGGCGTCCAACGCGTACGGCGTTGCCAGCTCGAGCAATTCGAATTCGTTCGGTTCCGTCATGGCACATCCAGGCAGTTACGCAAGGCACGCAGCGCGTCGCGCATGCGCGACTTGACCGTCGACAGATTCGCCGCCAGCCGGTCCGACACTTGGCTGTAGGTGAGTCCGTCGTAGTACGCCAACTGGATACACTCCCGCTGCGTGTCGGTCAACGCGCCTAGGCATTCGGCGACGCGGCGGCGCTCGTCGCCGGCGATCGCCGATTCGGCGACCACATCACTGGCGGGGTCGGCGCTGGCCGCGGCGTAGCGGGAATCCCGCCTGCCGGAAGCCTCCTCGGACCGCACCCGGTCGACGGCCCGCCGGTGCGCGATGGTCAGCAGCCAGGACAGAGCCGACCCCCTGCTGGAGTCGTAGTCCGGCGCCGTCCGCCACACCTCGCAGTAGACCTCCTGGGTGGTCTCCTCGCTGTAGCCGGAATCGCGCAGCACCCGCATCACCATGCCGTACACCCGACTCTTTGTGAGGTCGTAGACCGCGGCGAAGGCGTCGCGGTCGCCGCGCGCGACCTGGTGCAGCAGCGCGTCCAGGTCCTTGCTGGGCGTGGGCGGTCCGGTCATCGATCGGTAGCCTAGCGCCCGGCGCGCCGCCGAAGGATCGAGTTTGTCGCCCTGCTGCGGCAACCCGATGCCGCAGCAGGGCGGCGGGGTGCCCGGACCTGTCCACGCTGGTGATTCGTAGCCGAAGATCGCGCGGATGACGTCGACCCCGTTGACGACGAAACACGCTGCTAGATCAGCTGGGCGACCGTCGTCACGGCGACGAGCAGCAAGACGGCGACCCCGACGATGTAGACCTGCCGCCGCGGCGTGACGCGCGGCGGAATGGGGCGCTGCTGCAGAACCCGCTGGCGCCGAACGGCGATCACGAACGTCGCCAACGCCACCGCGCCGGCGAGGCCGGCCGGGATGAAGGCGGCGGGCCCGACCGGGCCGTGCAGATTCCTGATCATCAGCAGGGCGCCGTTGCCCAGAAACGCGAACGAGGTCCGCGTCCAGGCCAGGATCGTCCGCTCCACCGGGCCACCCGGCGCGTCGGTCAATGCATCACCGCCTTGGCGATCACCAGTCCGAGCGCCACGATCGCGACCAGCGTGAGCCCGATCGCTAGGTAGGTCGGCGAGGGATGCCGGGGCAGCGGCCGCCCGTGGCGCATCGCGTCATCCGCCTGCCGCCAGCGCAGCAGGCCCATCCCGCTGGTGAGGATCGCGAGCACCGCGAGCCCCACCGCCAGCACCCGGCGGGCGCCCGGGACGGCGAGCTCGGGGACCAGCTGGACGAGCGCGACCGCCGCGGCGAGCAACCCCAGCGCGGTGCGCTGCCAGGCCAGGAAGGTCCGCTCGTTGGCGAAGGTGAACCGGTAGTCGGGCTCTAGCTCGTCGGCGCAGTCGGTGTCGGCCACGACGCACATCGTTGCATGATGAAGCCTGTGGTCAAGGCTCTGCTGTTCGACGTGCAAGGCACGGCGACGGACTTTCATTCGACCGTCTGCGACGAGGCGCGGCGGATAAGCGCCGGGCGGCACCCGGAAGCGGACTGGCCCGAGGTGGTAAGGCGTTGGCGCGCAGGCTACTTCACGACGCTGGAGGCGGCGCGGTCCCGTCAGAGCGGGTGGGTGTCGGTGCACTCGGTGTATCGGCGGTCGCTCGACGCCGTCCTGGACGAGCGCGGCATCGCGTTCACAGCGGCCGCAAGGGACGAGCTGACGCAGGCCTGGCGGCGGCTGAAACCCTGGCCGGACGTGGTGCCCGGGCTGACGCGCTTGAAAGCCGGGTACACGCTGGCCACTCTGTCCAACGCCGACGTGTCGGCCGTCGTCGAGATCTCCAAACGGGCGGGCCTGCCGTGGGATGCGGTGTTCGCCGCGGAGATGGCCGGGGTGTTCAAGCCCGACCCGGCCATCTATCGGATGGCCGCGACCTACCTCGGCCTCGAAACCGCCGAGATCATGATGGTGGCCAGCCACAAATACGACATCCGCGCCGCGGCCGCACTCGGATTCCGGACCGCCTTCGTCGCGCGCCCGATGGAGTTCGGGGCCGACGGCGAGGCCGACGTGGCCTATTCCGACGAGTTCGACGTCAACGCGTCCGACTTCTTGGACCTGGCGGCACAACTCGGCCGCTGATCAGCGGCGCGCCGACCCGGTCAGGGGTTGCCCGGTGGCGGACTGCAGCAGGCAGATGACGGTGCTGGGCGTGGGGTCCGCGCCGGTGCGGTCCTGGTTCGAGTCGATGAGAAACGTGATCGAGAACGGGCTGCCGTCGACGGATCGCCCGGTGTACGGGGCGAATCCGTCGTTGCAGTCCTTGTTGGCGACGATGGCGACGGCTTTGTCGACGGCCAAGGGACCGCGCAGGTACACCTCGGCCAAATGTGGTGTGGCGCAGTCGACGGCGGTGACGGTCACCCGGCTCAGGTCGATCGGCGGAAGGTCGGCCACGCAGTCGCCGACCTGCAGTTCGATCCACTTCACGGTGTGCGAGGTGGTGGGGGCGGCCGCGGCGCCGGGGCAGGCGGCCAGCATCGCCGCGACGGTCAGGCCGCCCAACGCGTAAAGGCCACGCATGCA
>NZ_LZJB01000609.1:0-1555 GCF_001666895.1 Mycobacterium sp. E3298 | reverse complement strand
CCGCCCCGATCTTCGGCGCCTGGGAGATTCACGCCAGCTGGGGCACCGGGCCTGCCATCGCCATCGCGATCGCCGCGGTGGTGTGGGGACCACTTCTGGCGCAACGCCTTTCGTGGCGGCTCCTGACGCTGAGCACGTGGGCCACCGCCTGCGGGTGGGCCTTCGCGCTGGCGATGATCGACGGCTGGCAGCGCGGCTTCGCCGGCCGGCTGACCACCCGCGACGAGTACCTGTCGCAGGTGCCGGGCATCACCGACATCCCCGCCACGCTGCGCACCTTCGCGAGCCGGATCGTCGACTACCAACCGAACTCCTGGACCACCCACGTCTCCGGGCACCCGCCCGGGGCGCTGCTGACGTTCGTCTGGCTGGACCGGATCGGCCTGCACGGGGGCGCCTGGGCGGGGTTGCTGTGCCTGCTGGCCGGGTCCAGCGCGGCGGCCGCGGTGCTGATCGCCGTCCGCGCACTGGCCGACGACCGGACCGCGCGGCGCGCCGCGCCGTTCGTGGCGGTGGCGCCGACGGCGATCTGGATCGCGGTCTCCGCCGACGGCTACTTCGCCGGGGTGGCGGCATGGGGCATCGCGCTGCTGGCCGTGGCGGTGCACCGCGGAACCCGCTTCCCCGCGCTGGTGGCCGCCGCCGCGGGGCTGCTGCTGGGCTGGGGCGTGTTCTGCAACTACGGCCTGATGTTGATGGGCCTGCCGGCGCTGGCGGTGCTGGCCTCGGCCGCCGACTGGCGCGCGGCGCTGCGGGCGCTCGGCCCGGCCACGCTGGCAGCCGTGGCCGTGGCGTCAACCTTTGCGGTGGCGGGGTTCTACTGGTTCGACGGCTATAACCTTGTGCAGCAACGGTATTGGCAGGGCATCGCCAAGGACCGCCCGTTTCAGTATTGGAGCTGGGCCAACCTGGCGTCCGTCGTGTGTGCGATCGGCCTGGGCAGCGTCGCCGGCGTCAGCCGGGTGTTCGACGCGGCGGCCATCCGCCGCCGCTCCGGGTTTCACCTGCTGCTGCTGGGCGTGCTGGCCGCCATCGCGTGCGCCGACCTGAGCATGCTCAGCAAGGCCGAGGTGGAGCGCATCTGGCTGCCATTCACGATCTGGCTCACGGCTTCGCCCGCGCTGCTGCCCGTCCGGTCGCACCGGGTGTGGCTGGCGCTCAACGCCGCCGGCGCCGTGCTGCTGAACACCGTCATCGTGACGAACTGGTAGGCGGCCCCGGCGGTTCGCGGGCTACAGCCCGGCCGCGCGGGTGACCTCCGCGAAGCGGCTGGACGGGCCGCAGGCCGCGCGCACCACGGCCACGTCGTCGGCGACGTCGAAGTCGGCGAGCACCGGCGCCGCGTAGGGCTCGATTCCCATGTCGTGCAACGCTCGATACGTCAGCAATCCGGTATCCGGCTGGGACATCGGGACGGCGCGCAGGCATTCGGCCGCCGCCGGGCTGCGCAGACCAAGCACCCACCAGCCGCCGTCGACGGCCTGCCCGAGCACGGCCGGCGCCTCCCGCAGCCGGTGGGCGCAGTCGGTCAGCAGGTCGGCGGTCACCTGCGGGG
>NZ_LZJB01000608.1:0-1470 GCF_001666895.1 Mycobacterium sp. E3298 | reverse complement strand
TGTAGGCACGAGGCATCGCGTACAGCGTGGCGATGAAGGGCCGGGAGAACCCGCCTTCGAGTTGCGCCCTCAGGTAGCGGTGCCAGCGGGTCACCGGCCAGGCGGACTCCCACGCTTCGGCCAGGTGCGGCCGATTCATCCACTCGGCGACCATCTCCGCGTCGGCGTCCGGATCGGCCAGACGCAACCCGTACGGCTCGGGCAACGCCGGTATGGGCGGGGGCGGGACGGCGCGGACCTCATCGGGGATCTCGGTCAACTCCCGCGGCAGTATCGGGTCGTCCTCGCTCACGCGGGCGCCCCTGCCATCCACCGTTCGGCCAGGGCCGAAACCCATTCGGCGGCCGCAGCGGGCCGCTCGGGCGGCGCCGCGACCAGAACCAATTCGTCGATGCCCAGATCGGCGAGGGCGCCGACATCACCGACGCCCGGATCGCGCAACGCCACCGAGAGCCGCAACTGCCCACGATCACGCCCCGCCTCGGCGCATAGCCGCTCCAATTCGGCGAGCCGGTCGTGCACGGCTTCGACGCCGTCGAGGTTGAAGCCGTACCAACCGTCAGCCCACGTCGCCGCCCGCCGCAGCGCCGAATCACTATTGCCGCCAACCACTATCGGGATGTGGCGGTCGCGCACCGGCTTGGGGTTGACCCGAATCGAGTCGAAGCTGACGAAATCGCCGTCGAACGAGGCGATGTCGTCGCGCCACACCGCGCGCATCGCGGCAACGTATTCGGCGGTGCGCTCGGCCCGACGGGCGAACGGCACCGAAAGCGCGGCGAACTCCTCCCTCGACCAGCCGACGCCGATCCCCAGGGTCAGCCGCCCGCCGCCGAGCCGGTCCAGGCTGGCGGCCTGCTTGGCCACCACCACCGGATTGTGCTCGGGCAACAGGAGCACGCCCGTCGCCAGCCCGATCCGGGACGACGCCGCCGCGGCGAAGCTCAGTGCGATCATCGGGTCAAGCCAATCCGCTTGTGCGGGAACGGCGATGACGCCGTCTTCGGAGTAGGGATAGCGGGAGGCCGGTCGGTCGACCATGACGACGTGTTCGCCGGCCCACAGCGTGGCGAAGCCGCAGTCGTCCGCGGTCGACGCGACGGCATCGATCACGGCGCGATCGGCGCCGGCGCCGATCCCCAGGGCGTGCAATCCCAGCCGCATCGCACGATCGTCTCACGCGCTCAGTGGCTTTTCAGCAGCTCCGCGAGGACGGCGGCATGGCTGATGTCGGGGTCGCGGGTCGCGGTGACCAGGGTGACGACGCCGCGCCGGGCCAGCTCGCGCAGCTCGTCGAGCGCCGGGTTGTCGTCGAGTTCCGCCTCGTAGCGCTCGGCGAATTCGTCGAAGTGTTCTGACCGGTGGCGATACCACTCGCGGAGGTCCTTGGACGGCGCGACGTCCTTGGACCAGATCCCCACCCTCGGGTCGCCCTTGCGCACACCTCGCGGCCACATGCGGTCGATCAGC
>NZ_LZJB01000607.1:0-2307 GCF_001666895.1 Mycobacterium sp. E3298 | reverse complement strand
TCGCGTTCGTCGGCGTCGACCACCCCGAGCACGGCCCCGGCCTGGATCTGTGGGTGGGTGGCGGCCTGTCGACCAACCCGATGCTGGCCCAGCGGGTCGGGGTGTGGGTGCCGCTGGACGAGGTGCCCGACGTCTGGGAGGCCGTGACCCGGCTGTTCCGCGACTACGGCTACCGGCGGATGCGCGCCAAGGCGCGGCTGAAGTTCCTGATCAAGGACTGGGGCGTCGAAAAGTTCCGCGAGGTCCTCGAAACCGAATACCTCCACCGGCCGCTCATCGACGGCCCGGCCCCCGCACCGGTCACGCAAACCATCGACCACGTCGGCGTGCAGAAGATCAAGAACGGGCTCAACGCCATTGGCGTCGCCCCGATCGCCGGCCGGGTCTCCGGCGCGACGCTGTCGGCGGTGGCCGACCTGATGGAAAAGGTCGGCTCCGACCGCGCCCGGCTGACCCCGTTCCAGAAGCTGGTCATCCTCGACGTGCCCGACGCCTTGGTCGACGAGACCGTCGCCGCGCTGGACGCGCTGGGCCTGCCGTCGCGGCCCTCCGCGTGGCGCAAGAACACCATGGCCTGCACCGGCATCGAGTTCTGCAAACTGTCCTTCGCCGAAACCCGAGTGCGCACACAGACTTTGGTGCCCGAGCTGGAACAGCGCCTGGCCGACGTCGACCCCAGGCTCGACGTGCCGATCAGCGTCCACCTCAATGGGTGCCCGAACTCGTGCGCGCGCATCCAGGTCGCCGACATCGGCTTCAAGGGCCAATGGATCGACGACGGCCAGGGCAACTCCGTCGAGGGATTCCAGGTTCACCTGGGCGGCGGCCTCGGCGAGGCCAGCGGGTTCGGCCGAAAGTTGCGCCAGCACAAGGTGACCAGTGACGAGCTCGGCGACTACATCGACCGGGTGACCCGCAAGTTCCTCGAGCAGCGCGACGGCGGTGAGCGCTTCGCGTCGTGGGCCCTGCGCGCCGACGAGGCCGACCTGCGATAGGAGTTGAGGACCACGCCATGGTCGCGATGAACTTCACCGAAGACCAGCTGCGCAAACTGGCCGAACGCGGCGCGGCGGAAATGGCGGACGCCGATGCCACCGACATCCTGCGCTGGACCGACGAACACTTCGGCGGCGTCGACGGCCCCCGCGACGGGGCCAACTGCAAATACGTGGTGGCCGCCAATATGCAAGACGCCGTGGTGGTTTCGCTCGCGTCCGATGTCCGGCCGGGCGTGCCGGTGCTGTTCCTGGACACCGGCTACCACTTCGCCGAAACCATCGGCACCCGCGACGCGGTCGAGTCCGTCTACGACATTCACCTGCTCAACGTCACGCCCGAACACACGGTCGCCGAGCAGGACGAGCTGCTGGGCAAGGACCTGTTCGCCCGCGACCCCAACGAATGCTGCCGCCTGCGTAAGGTTCTCCCGCTGCGGCGCGCGCTGCGCGGCTACGCCGCGTGGGTGAGCGGGTTGCGCCGGGCGGAGGCCGCCACCCGCGCCAACGCCCCGCTGATCAGCTTCGACGAGTCGTTCAAGCTCATCAAGGTCAACCCGATCGCGGCCTGGACCGACGAGGACGTGCAGGACTACATCGAGCGCCACAACGTTCTGGTCAACCCGCTGGTCGAGGAGGGCTACCCGTCGATCGGCTGCGCACCCTGCACCAGCAAGCCGGCCGAGGGTGACGATCCTCGCAGCGGGCGCTGGCGGGGACGAAACAAGATCGAATGCGGGTTACACGCCTCATGAGCACGCTCGTACTCACCGCCCACGGCAGCCGGGACCCGCGCTCGGGCGCGAACGCGCGGGCGCTGGCCGACCGGCTGGCGGGCATGCGGCCCGACCTGGACGTGCGGCTGGCGTTCCTCGAGCTCAACGAACCCAATTTCGTCGACGTGCTGGCCGCCCTCCCGGACAGCCGCCACGCGGTGGTCACCCCGTTCCTGCTGGCCAGCGCCTACCACGCGCGCCTGGACATCCCCAAGCAGATCGCCGAAGCCGGGGCCCACGGCGTCCGGCAGGCCGGCGTGCTCGGCGAGGACGGGCGGCTGGTTTCCGTGCTGCGCGAACGCCTCACCGAGGTCGGGGTATCCGCGGCTGACGACGACCTCGGCGTGATGGTCGTCGCGATCGGCTCGTCCAACGCCGCGGCGAACGTGCGCACCGCGAAGGTCGCGTCCAGGCTGGCGGTCGGCACCCGGTGGGCCGGGGCGACGACGGCGTTCGCAACCCGGCCCGAGGCGTCGGTGCACCAAGCCGCCGCCCACCTGCGTCGCCGCGGCGCGCGCCGGCTCGTGATCGCGCCC
>NZ_LZJB01000606.1:0-30086 GCF_001666895.1 Mycobacterium sp. E3298 | reverse complement strand
ACGTTGCCGTGCCCACCCGCGACGGAACGACGTTGCGGATCAACGTCTTCCGGCATGCCGGCGCCGGGGCCGGGCCGGTCATTCTGAGCATTCACCCGTACGGCAAGGACAATCTGCCGAAGCGCCGCGGCAACAGGTGGACCTTCTCCATCCAATACCGGGTACTGCGCCAGCCCCGGCCGGTGACCTTCTCGGCGCTGACCGGTTGGGAGGCGCCCGATCCCGCGTGGTGGAGCGCGCAGGGCTTCGTCGTGGTGAACGCCGACTCGCGGGGCTGTGGCCACTCCGGCGGCACCGGAAAGCTGTTGTCGCGGCGAGAGGCCGAGGACACCTACGACCTGGTGCAGTGGATCGCCAGTCAGCCGTGGAGTGACGGGCGGGTCGTCATGCTCGGGGTGTCGTACCTGGCCATCAGCCAGTACGCGGCCGCGGCCCTACGGCCGCCGGCACTGCGGGCGATCTGCCCATGGGAAGGGTTCACCGACGCCTACCGCGACCTCACCTATCCCGGCGGGGTCCGCGAACGAGGCTTCACCCGGGTGTGGTCGCGCAACGTGCGGCGCGACACCCGCCAGGCCTACGACCTGGAGCGGATGCAGGATGCCCATCCACTGCGTGACGAGTTCTGGCGCTCGCTGGTGCCGGACCTCGCCGCGATCGACGTGCCGATGCTGGTGTGCGGCAGCTTCTCCGACAACAACCTGCACGGCCGCGGCTCCATCCGCGCGTTCACGCACGCGAGTTCCGGCCACGCCCGCCTCTACACCCACCGGGCCGGTAAGTGGGCGACGTTCTACTCCGAGCCCGCGCTGGCCGAGCAGCTGAAATTCTTCCGGGCGGCGCTGGACGGGGCGCCCGGTTCCCGCAGCGTCCGCTTGGAGGTCCGCGAAGACCGCGACACCGTCGTCGCGGTGCGCGAAGAGGCCGACTGGCCGCTGGGGCGAACCCATTGGCGGCCAATGTATTTGGCCGCGGGCGGACTGCTGACCGCTTCGCGGCCGTCGGCAGAGGGTGGCATCTCGTTCGAAACCCGCTCCGGCGCAGCCGCTTTCAGCTGGACGGCGCCGGAGGATGTCGAGTTGACCGGCCCGATGGCGGCGCGGTTGTGGATCGAGCTGGCCGGCTGCGACGACGCCAACCTGTTCGTCGGCGTGGAGAAATGGCGCGACGGGCGGTTCGTCGGGTTCGAGGGTTCGTACGGTTACGGCCGGGACCGGGTGAGCACCGGGTGGCAACGGGTCTCGCTGCGGGCGCTGGATCGCGAGCTCTCGCGGCCGTGGGAACCCGTCGCGGCGTGCACCGACCCACAGCCCGTCCCCGCGCACGAGGCCGTCGAGGTCAATGTCGCGCTCGGCCCGTCGGCGACGCTGTTCCGCGCCGGCGAGCAGCTGCGGCTGGTGGTCGCCGGGCGCTGGTTGTGCCCGAGAAACCCGCTTACCGGCCAGCTCCCCGCGGCCTACACCGGCTCCCCCCGCGGGCGCATCAGGCTGCGTTGGGGGCCGCGCTACGACGCGCACCTGCTGATCCCGGAGATCCCGGGCTAGATCCGGTCGGCGTCGGCTCCCCCGGTGCCCGCATCGTTGCCGGGCTAGATCCAAACGCCCTTGCCGACCGCGACGACGCCGCCGGCGCTGATCGCGAACCGCTCCCGGTCCTTCTCCAGGTCCACGCCCACCATCTCGCCGGGGCCGACGACCACGTTCTTGTCCAAAATCGCGTGGCGCACCACGGCGCCCCGACCGACCCGGGCGCCCGGCATGATCACGCTGCCCTCCACGATCGCGCCGTCGTCGACCACGACGTTGGACGACAGCACCGAGTTGCGCACCGAGGCGGCCGAGATGATGCTGCCGGCGCCGACGACCGACTCCTGTGCCGATCCGCCATTGACGAACTTGGCCGGCGCCAGGTTCTCCGACTCCCCCCGGATCGGCCAGCGCTTGTTGTACAGGTTGAACACCGGGTGCACCGACACCAGGTCCATGTGGGCGTCGTAGAAGGCGTCCAGCGTCCCCACGTCCCGCCAGTAGGCCCGGTCGCGGTCGGTGGCACCGGGCACCTCGTTGTCGTTGAAGTCGTACACCGCAGCCATTCCGTCGCCGACCAGACGCGGGATGATGTCACCGCCCATGTCGTGATCGGAGTGGTCGTCGTCGGCGTCCGCGCGGATGGCGTCGATGAGGACCTTGGTGGTGAAGATGTAGTTGCCCATCGACACGAACGTCGAATCGGGGTCGTCCGGGACGCTCGGCGGGTCCAGGGGCTTCTCCACGAAATCGCGGATGCGGCCGGAGTCGTCGGCGTCGATGCAGCCGAAAGCGCTGGCCTCGGCGCGCGGCACCCGGATGCCGGCCACGGTTGCCCCTGCCCCACTTTCGATGTGGAACTGGACCATCTGCTCGGGGTCCATCCGGTAGACGTGGTCGGCGCCGAAAACGACTATGTAATCGGGGTCTTCGTCGTAGATCAGATTGAGCGACTGGTAGATCGCGTCGGCGGAGCCGGTGTACCAGCGCGGGCCCAGGCGCTGCTGGGCGGGCACCGGCGTGATGTATTCACCGGCCAGACCGGACAACCGCCAGTTCTGCGAAATATGACGGTCCAGTGAATGCGACTTGTACTGAGTGAGAACGCAGATCCGCAAATAGCGGGCATTGACGAGGTTGGACAGCACGAAGTCGATCAGTCGGTAGGCGCCGCCGAAGGGGACCGCGGGCTTGGCCCGATCCGCGGTCAGCGGATACAGCCGCTTGCCCTCACCCCCGGCCAGGACAATGCCCAGCACGTGTGGCGCTTCCCTCATGGGTCAAACCTATCGGCCGTCGCGAACCGCTGCCAGAGGGATCGCTCTATTGGCGATCTGCTGCGCGGCTGTCCGTCAAGGTCTTTGGTTTCCTCCCCGATTGTCCAGCCCGACTCGCGGGCCTCGCCAACGCCGAACTACCGTGCGGGTATGCGGGTGGCGATGATGACTCGGGAGTACCCACCGGAGGTCTACGGGGGAGCCGGTGTACACGTCACCGAACTGGTCGCCCAACTGCGCCGGCTATGCGCGGTCGACGTGCACTGCATGGGCGCGCCGCGGCCGAACGCCTTCGTGCACCAGCCCGATCCGCGCCTGCAGGGCGCCAACGCGGCGCTGTCGACGTTGTCCTCGGACCTGTTGATGGCCAACGCCGCGTCGGCGGCCAGCGTCGTGCATTCGCACACCTGGTACACCGGCATGGCCGGTCATCTGGCCGCCCTGCTCTACGACATCCCCCACGTACTGACCGCCCACTCCCTCGAGCCGCTGCGGCCGTGGAAAGCCGAGCAGCTCGGCGGCGGCTATCGCGTGTCGACCTGGGTGGAGCACACCGCCGTACAGGCCTCGGACGCCGTCATCGCGGTGAGCTCCGCGATGCGCGAAGACATCCTGCGCGTCTACCCCGCCCTGGACCCCAGCGTGGTGCACGTCATCCGCAACGGGGTCGACACCGACGTCTGGCATCCGGCCGGACCGACGCAAACCGGGTCGCTGCTGGCGGAGCTCGGGGTCGACCCGGACCGGCCCATCGTGGCGTTCGTCGGCCGGATCACCCGGCAGAAGGGCGTCGCCCACCTGGTGGCGGCGGCGCACCACTTCGACCCCGAAGCGCAGGTGGTGCTGTGCGCGGGCGCCCCCGACACCCCGGAGATCGCCGACGAGATGCGGTCCGCGGTGGCGCGGCTGTCCGACCACCGGCGCGGCGTGTTCTGGATCCGAGAGATGTTGCCCATCGGCGAATTGCGCGAAATTCTCTCGGCGGCAACCGTATTCGTGTGCCCCTCGGTGTACGAGCCACTGGGCATCGTGAACCTGGAGGCCATGGCATGCGCGACGGCGGTGGTGGCGTCCGACGTCGGCGGGATACCGGAGGTGGTCGCCGACGGGGTGACCGGCTCGCTGGTGCATTACGACCCCAGCGATCCGGCCGGTTACCAGGCCAGGCTGGCCGAAGCGGTCAATGCGCTCATCGCCGATCCCGAGAAGGCGAAGCGCTACGGCGAGGCGGGACGGCAGCGCTGCGTCGAGGACTTCTCCTGGGCCCACGTCGCCGAGCAGACCCTGGACATCTACCGAAAGGTGTGTGCGTAGCGCAGCCGTCCGTCGGCGCGCGTTCAGCTGGAGCTCGTGACACCCTTGAGTTCGTCACCGAGGGCGGCGGCTTCGTCGGGCGTCAGCTCAACGACCAGTCGACCGCCTCCCTCAAGTGGTACCCGCATCACGATGCCGCGCCCCTCCTTGGTTGCTTCCAGAGGACCGTCGCCGGTCCGGGGCTTCATCGCCGCCATCGAGTGCTCCCTCCAGGTTCGAGCTGGCCCGCCTTTGCGGACCTGGTCGGCGCCGAGCATGCCCCGCCAGCGATTTTCCAGCCATACCCGACATCGAACTGCCAAATCACGCCTCTATTGTTCCCTATCCAGGTCACGAGTTGAACAAAGACCCGGTTCTCTGGCCTTAGCGGGCCGGTCACGGCCCGCGCCGTCAACGGGGGGAAGGCACCCAACAACCCCGGATATGGTCGTCGACCATCCCGGTCGCCTGCATCAGCGCATAGGCGGTGGTCGGCCCGACGAACCGGAACCCGCGCCGCTTGAGGTCGCGCGCCATGGCCTTAGATTCCTCAGTGGCCGAGGGGATTTGGGAGCCGTCCGCGGGCCGGGGTCGCGGCTCTGGCGCGAACGACCACAGCAGCTTCGACAGGTCCGCGGGGGTTCCCAGCTCAGCGGCGGCGCGGGCGTTCGCGATCGTCGCGTCGATCTTGGCGCGGTTGCGCACGATTCCGGTGTCCGCCATCAGCCGCTGCACGTCGGCGTCGCTGTAACCGGCGACCTGCTCGAAGTCGAAGCCGGCGAAGGCCCGCCGGAAGTTCTCCCGTTTGCGGAGGATGATCAGCCACGACAGCCCGCTCTGGAAGGCCTCCAGGCTCATCCGCTCGAAGAGTGCCACCCCGTCGTGCACCGGGCGGCCCCACTCCTGGTCGTGGTAGTCGCGGTACATCTCGAAATCGGGTCCCGGCCGGATGGCCGCCCAGCTACACCGCACCAGCCCGTCATCGCTCACATCTAGTCCTGACGATCCTCGGCCTCCCCGGGTTCCACGTCCCCGGGGTCGTCGTGGGCCTCCGCGGGGGCGTGCACCGCGGCCAACTGGCCGCGCAGCGCCTCGAGCTCGCGGGCGAGCCGGTCCAGCACCCAGTCCACCTCGCTGGTCTTGTATCCGCGCAGCACCTGGGTGAACTTGACGGCATCGACGTCCGCGCCGGTCATACCGTAGGCGGGCAAGACCGTCGCGGTCGTGCCCCGCGGCAGGGGCGGCAACTGCTCGCCCCGTCCGAACAGCAGGCTCGCCGCGCCGAAGAGCACGATCGCCACCAGCACCAGCACCACCAGGTAGAGCAACACCAACGCCACGTCGTCGATACTGCCCTATGCCACCGACACCGCGATGACGCAGCGGGGCCTTAGCGCGGCCGCAGCACCTTCATCGGCGGCCGGTCCGCCAGCGACACCGGCGACGTGTGCTGGGTGAAGTCCTGAAAGTCGGAACCCTCGGTGTCGTCGACGAAGAACTGCGTCAGCCCTACGCCGGAGTCGGGCACCCCGCACCGGGAGAGCAGGGTCGCGATGACCTGGCGGCTCATGGCGCCCAACTCGGCCAGCGGCCGGTTGCGATGCGCGCGCACACCGAGGTTGACCTGGGCGATCGCCCCCAATCCCAGCCGGTCGAAGGTGTCCAGCAGCAGGCCGATCTCCACGCCGTAGCCCGGCGCGAACGGCACCGACGTCAGCAGTTCGCGGGTGGCCGCGTACTCCCCGCCGAGCGGTTGCAGGATGCCGCCCAGCTCCGGGCGCAGCGCGGCGAGCAGCGGCCGGGCCACCAACTCGGTGACCCGTCCGCCTCCGGTCGCGCCCGCCACGTCGCCCACGCGCAGGGGGCGCCGGTAGAAGCTCTTGACCAGGTGGACGCCGTCGCCGGTGAGCAGCGGGCCGACCAGCCACGGCACGAACATCGGGTGCGGGTTGATCAGGTCGGAGTCGACGAACACGACGATGTCGCCGCTGGTCGCCGCGAGCGAGCGCCACAGCGCCTCGCCCTTGCCCGGCCGGATCGGCACCTCGGGCAACGCCTGCTCCCGGCTGACGACGCGGGCGCCGGCGGCGACGGCGCGGATCTCGGTGTCGTCGGTGGAGCCGGAGTCCAGCACGATCAGCTCGTCGACCAGCCCGTCGACCAGCGGTGAGATGCTGTCGATCACCGATTCGATGGTCTCTTCTTCGTCGAGGGCCGGCAGCACCACCGAGATGGTGCGGCCCGCCTTGGCGGCCTCGAGTTCGGCGACGGTCCAGCCCGGGCGGTTCCAGCTGCGGTCGGACAGCCAGGTGTCGCCGGGGCGGGCGGCCAGCACCGCGTCGTGGGTGAGGTCGCCGGCGAACAGGTCGGATGCCGTCATGCCAGCCCCCTTACCGTGCGCGCGGGCGGGCGTATGCCCTGGATCGAGGCCACCATTTCGAGCACCCGGCGGGTCGCGGCGACCTCGTGGACGCGAAACATCCGCGCACCGGCGGCAGCCGCCAGCGCGGTGGCCGCCAACGTGCCCTCGAGCCGCTCGGTCAATTCCACCCCCAGAGTCTCCCCGACGAAGTCCTTGTTACTCAAAGCCATGAGCACGGGCCATCCGGTATTAACAAGATCGCTGAGGTGGCGCAACAGCAGCAGGCCGTGGAACGTGTTCTTGCCGAAGTCGTGGGCCGGGTCGATCAGCACGCGGTCGCGGGCCACCCCGCGGGCGACCGCGCGCTCGGCGGCGGCCGTGACCTGGCGAATGACGTCGTCGACCACCCCGCGGGTGGTGGTTCCGTAGCGCACCCGGAACGGACGCGTGCGGGGCAGCGCCCCGCCGGTGTGCGAGCACACCAGGCCCGCCCCGAACTCCGCGGCGACCCCGGCAAGGTCCGGGTCGATGCCGCCCCAGGTGTCGTTGATCAGGTCCGCCCCGGCGGCGCAGGCCACCCTGGCCACCTCGGAGCGCCAGGTGTCGACGCTGATCAGCTGGTCGGGGAAGGCGTCGCGCAGCCATTCGATGAACGGGATCAACCGGGCGATCTCCGTGTCCGCGTCGACGTCCTGGCCCGGGCCGGCTTTGACGCCGCCGACGTCGATGACGTCGGCACCTTCGGCGACGGCCCGGTGTGCGGCGGACCGGGCGGCCTCGTCGCTGAAGGTCGCGCCCTTGTCGTAGAACGAATCGGGGGTGCGGTTGACGATCGCCATGATCAGCGGCCGATCGCCGGCGACCGGGCGGCCGCACCAGGTCGATCCGGCTGACGCCGACGGTGTCGATTGCACACGTCCATGGTGCCCGGTCGGGCCCGCGAGTGTGCGGCCAGCCGCACGGTGCACGCCGAATGTGCGGCTGGGCGCACACTCAGCGCGCAATCAGCCCTTCGGCCGCTTACCGTCGGCCACCTCGTCGGGGTACTCGTCGTAGTACGGCACGTAGCCCTCGTCGCGGCCGGCCAGCACGTAGAGCGGGTCCTTGATGTCCGGCCCGTAGGCCTGGTCGCGCAGTTCCACCTTGCGGCTCTTGAACGTCGTGGTGTGCTCGAGCGACTCGACCACCCGCACGAACAGCGGCAGCGCGTAGGCGGGCAGCTGGCCGTACACCGCGTTCGCCAGCGACTTGCCGTCGAACTCCGCGCCGTCGCGCAGCTTGACCGCGGCCATCCCGGCGCGGCCGCCGGTGCGCGGGATCTCGACTCCGAAGACCGTGCACTCCTCGACGTGCTCGTCGGACGCCAGCGCGGCCTCCACCTGGGTGGTGGCGACGTTCTCGCCCTTCCACCGGAACGTGTCGCCGAGGCGGTCGACGAAGGCGGCGTGCCCCATGCCCTGCGGGCTCATCACGTCACCGGAGTTGAACCACACGTCACCCTCGCGGAAGGCGTTGCGCACCAACTTCTTCTCGCTCGACTCCTTGTCGGTGTAGCCGTCGAACGGCTGCAACCGGTTGACCGGGCTGAGCAGCAGGCCGGGCTCACCCGGCGGCACCCGGCGCACCCGCCCGTTGTCGTCCCGCAGCGGGGCACCGGTGTCGGGGTCGTACTCCACGTAGGCCAACGGCATGGGGAAGACGCCGGTGGTCCGCGGCACGTTGAAGATGTTGATGAACGCCGTGTTGCCCTCGCTCGAGGCGTAGAACTCGCAGACCCGGGCGATGTCGAACCGATTCGTGAACTCGTCCCAGATCTCCGGCCGCAACCCGTTGCCGGCGATCACCCGCACCCGGTGCGCACGATCGGTGACCTTGCGCGGCTGGTTGAGCAGATAGCGGCAGATCTCGCCGATGTAGATGAAGGCCGTCGCCTCCGCGGCGATGACCTCGTCCCAGAATTTCGACGCCGAGAACGACTTGCCCAGCGCCAGCGTGGCCCCGGAGTTGATCACCGACGACAACGCGACCGTCAGCGCGTTGTTGTGATACAGCGGCAGGCAGCTGTACAGCGTGTCGGAGCTCTTCAGCCTCAGCCCGATGCCGCCGAACGCCGCGAGTGCCTTCAGCCACCGCAGGTGGGTCATCACGCTGGCCTTGGGGAATCCCGTTGTGCCCGAGGTGAAGATGTAGAACGCGGTGTCCTTGGCCTGCACGGCCGACGCCGACGGCGGGTTGGTGGCCGGGGCGCTGACGGCGAACCGCTCCAGGTCCTCCACGGTCATCGTCTCGGTGTCGCCGGCGCCGCCGCACTCGGCCACCGCGCTGACCAGGTCGGTCTCCGCGATCAACACCTTGGCCTTGAGCAGGCCCAGGCTGTGCGCCAGCACCTCGCCGCGCTGGTGGTAGTTCAGCATCCCGGCGACGGCGCCGCACTTGACGGCGGCCAGCATCGTCAGCACCGCGTTGGGCGAGTTGCGCAGCATGATCGCGACGACGTCGCCGCGGCCGACACCGCGCGAGGCCAGCACCGCCGCGTACCTGTTGGCGGCGGCGTTGGCGTCGCGGTAGCTCAGTTGCTGGTCGCCGAACCGCAGGAAGATCCGGTCGCCGTAGCGGGCGGCGCGGTCGGCGAACACCGTGCCGATCGACTTCTTCGAACCCGGCTGGGCCAGCAGTCCGGTCATCGCCCCGCGAACGATCACCGGCATATCGGCCAGCAACCTGGGCGCCCGAGACGCGAGATCGGTCAGCTTGACCGCCGTGCGCGCTCCCCCGTCGTGATTCGACACGTCATCCCTCAATTCTTCGTGAACAACCCGGCGCACAGCCTAGTAGGGCTGGCCGGAGTGCCGGCGCCCTCAATCCGGCGCGCACGCCTCCACGGCGGCGCTCACCTTGTCGACCAGCAACAACCGGTCCATCGCCGGCTGCGAGATGTAGCCGCTGTCGAGCAGCCCGCACAGCCAGAGCCACAGGCCTTCGTAATGGCCCAGCGGGTCGAGCATCACGATGGGTTTGCCGTGCAGGCCGAGATAGCCCGTGGTCCACGAGTCGAGCAACTCGTCCAGGGTGCCGACGCCGCCGGGAAGCACGACGAACGCGTCGGCACGCTCCTCCATGACCTGCTTGCGCTCGTGCATGGTCCCGGTGACGATCAGCTCGTCGGCGTCGGTGTCGGCAATCTCGCGGCGCATCAGGATTTGGGGGATGACGCCGACGGTCCGGCCCCCGCGGGCGCGCGCCGCGGTCGCCACCGCACCCATCGCCGACACCCGGCCGCCGCCCCACACCAGGGTCCAGCCACGCTCGGCGATCGCCTCGCCGAGTTCGGCAGCGACCGCGAGCAATTCGGGATGTTCCGGGCCGGACGCGCAGTACACACAGATCGCCCAGTCGCGCATACAACGAAAGGTAGACCAAGCTTGCTGCGGGCCGCATACCGCGCGCAATAAAATCCGGCGATGCCGATTCGATGGAACGTCCCCCAGCACGCGTCGGCCCTGGACCGGCTGGCCGCGGCGCTCGCGACGGGGCGGGGTGCGGTCGTCCTCGGCCCGGACGGTTGCGGCAAGTCCACCTTGGCCCGGATCGCCGCCGAGGACTTCGGCCGCGACCACCCGGGCACCCGCGTCCGCTGGGTCACCGGCACCCCGACCGAGCGGGCGGTGCCGTTCGGAGCCTTCGGCCACCTGGTCGAGATCGCCGACATCGGCAAGCCGGCCGCGCTGCTGCGCGCCGCCCGGGCGTCACTGGACGGCCCCGAGCAAGGGGATCTTCTGCTCGTCGTCGATGACGCCCACGACCTGGACATCCTGTCGGCGACCCTGGTGTACCAGCTGGCGCTGGCCGGCAGGGCCAGGCTGATCGTCACCGGCCGCGCGGCGTCGTCTCCCGAGGCCATCGCGGCGCTGTGGACCGATCGCGTGCTTCCGAGAATCGACATCGAACCGACCGGCGGGATGACCACGGCTGCCGAGGTCGACGCGTTCCTCGCCGAAATCCCCGCGGCGGCCCGGGCGGTGCTGGACTACCTCGCCGTCTCGGAGCCGCTGTCGCTCGCCGACCTGGGCGCCCTGACCGGCGCGGACGCGGTCCGCGAGGCCACCGACTGCGGGGCGGTGGAGACGCGGGCGCGCGGCGGGGAGTCGGACGAGCCGGTGGTGTACACGGCCCACCCGCTGTTCGCCGAGCGGGCGCGCGCCGCGCTCGGCGGCGACGCCGCGCGGCAACGGCGCACCGAGTTGGTGCGGCTGCTGACGCAGCACTCGCCGGACCACCTCAGCGACCGGCTGCGGTTGGCGTCACTGGCCCTGGACAGCGACGCCCCCCAGCCGACCGCCGAGGTGGTGGCCGCCGCGCAGCAGGCGCTGCGGCTGGGCGACCTGGCCCTGGGCGAACGGCTGGCCTCCTCGGCGCTGGAGCGCTCCGGCGGGCTGGCCGCACGGCTGGCGCTGGCGCACGCCCTGGGGTGGCAGGGCCGCGGCCGCGAGGCCGACGCGGTGCTGGGCGGGCTGGACCCCGCCGCGCTGACCGAAGCCGCGCTCATGGACTGGGCGCTGCTGCGCGCGGCCAACCAGTTCTGGATGCTCGGTGAGCCCGAGCGGGCCACCGCGTTTCTGCGCACCGTCCGCAATCGCGTCGCGGACGCTGGCGCCCGTACCACCCTGGACGCGCTGAGCGCCACATTCGCGATGAACGCGGGCAACGTCGGGCACGCCGTGAAGGTCGCCGGCGAGGTGCTGGCCGCGCCGGACGCCGACGACCAGGCGGTGGCCTGGGCGGCCAGCGCGGCGGCGCTGTGCGCGGCGCGGCAGGGGCGTTTCGACGACGTCGAGCCGCTAGCCCAGCGCGCCCTGGCCGCCGAACATCCCGGGTTGCTGCGTTTCACCATCGGGTTGGGGCAGACCACCGCGCTGTTGATGGCGGGCCGGCTCGAGGCGGCCCGCGAACTCGCCCAGCAGTTCACCGATTTCGCCGAGTTGCAGCAGCCGGGCCGCGCGATCGGCGAGGTGCTGCTAGCCCATGTGTTGCTCGCCGACGGTGAATTCGCCCGGGCCGCCGCGCTATTGGGCCCGGCGGCCGCGACGCTGGAACGCACCGGCTATTCGTGGGGGCCGCTCTCGCTGACGTTGTTGGCCACCGCCCTGGCCCAGCAGGGTGATATCGCGGCCGCGGGAAAAACGTTGGGAAGGGCCGAATCCCGGCACGGTACCAAGTCGGCGCTGTTCGCGCCGGAGCTCGGCGTCGCCCGGGCGTGGCGGCTGGCCTCGATGCGTGACGCACACGGTGCGGTGGCCGCCGCCCGCGATGCCGCCCGCATGGCCGAGCGCGGCGGTCAGCGGGCGGTGGCGATGCGCGTGTGGCACGAGGCCGTGCGGCTCGGCGACACCCGCGCGGCCGATCCGTTGGGCCGGCTGTGTGACGAGATCGACTGCGCGGCAGGCAAACTCGCGCTCGCCCACGCGCAGGCGCTGGCGGCCGGCGACGGTGCGGCGCTGCTGGCGGCGTCGGACGACCTGGCCGCGGTCGGAATGCGCGCGGCGGCCGCCGACGCGGCCGCGCAGGCGCGGCGGTGCGCGGGCTGACTAACCGCGAGCGTCACGCCAGCGCGACCGCCCGGCGCCGAGCGTCACGCTGGCGGGACGCTCGGCGACCGGCCAGCGAAAGACTAGCCGCCGAGGTAGCCGCGCAGCATGTCCACCGCGGCGGTGATGTTGGCGACCGGGACGCTCTCGTCGCGCCGGTGCGCGAGGTTGGGATCGCCCGGGCCGAAGTTGACGGCCGGGATGCCCAGCGCGGCGAACCGCGCGACGTCGGTCCACCCGTACTTCGCCCGGACGTGTCCCCCGGCGGCCTCGACCAGCGCCTTGGCCGCGGGCTGCGACAGCCCGGGCAGCGCGCCCGCGGCGGCGTCGGTCTGCTCGATCCGCACGTCGAGCCCGTCGAACACCTCGTGCACGTGCTGCAGCGCCGCGGCCACCGACCGGTCGGGCGCGAAGCGGAAGTTGACCGTGACCGCGGCCGCGTCGGGGATGACGTTGCCCGCCACGCCGCCGTCGATGCGGACGGCGGACAGGCCCTCGCGGTATTCGCATCCGTCGATGTCCACGGTGCGCGCGGAGTAGGCGGCCAGCCGGTCCACGACGGCGCCGAGCTTGTGAATGGCGTTGTCGCCCAACCACGGCCGCGCCGAGTGGGCGCGTGTTCCGGTGGCGCTGATGACGACGCGCAGCGTGCCCTGGCAGCCGGCCTCGATGTAGCCGCCGGTGGGCTCGCCCAGGATGGCCACGTCGGCGGACAGCCAGTCGGGCAGTTCGCGCTCGATGCGGCCCAAACCGTTTGCCGCCGCGTCGATTTCCTCGCAGTCGTAGAACACCAGGGTCAGGTCGTGGACCGGTTCGGCCACCGTCGCGGCCAGGTGAAGGAAGACCGCGTCACCCGACTTCATGTCGGCGGCGCCGCACCCGTACAGGTCGCCGTCCTCGCGGCGGCTGGGCAGGTTGCCCGCGACCGGGACGGTGTCGAGATGTCCGGCCAGCAGGACTCGCGACGGCCGCTGGCGGCGGGTGCGCGCCAGCACGGCGTTGCCGTTGCGGACGATCTCGAAACCGGACGCCTGGGCGCGCAGCGCGGCCTCCACCTCGTCGGCCAGGCGCGCCTCGTCTCGTGATTCGCTGGGGATGTCGACCAACGCCGCGGTCAGCTCGATCGGATCCCCACGCAAGTCCAGCACGGGTCCAAGGGTAATGGGTCGCCCTCATTCGGCGAGCAGACGCACAATCGCACTATCGGCCGCCTTCGGATGCGATTCTGCGTCTGCTCGGCGGCCCAAGTAACCTGGCCGCCGTGACTGGAGCTGTGGGCGTCGGACTGGCGACGCTGGCCGCCGACGGATCGATCCTCGACACGTGGTTTCCCGCACCGGAACTGACCGAATCGGGCACCGGCGGCACGTCTCGGCTGGCGTTGTCGGACATCCCGCCGGAGCTGGTGGCGCTGGTCGGCCGGGACGACGACCGCGGCACCGAGACCGTCGCGGTGCGGACGGTCATCGGCTCGCTCGACGACGTGGCCGCCGACGCCTACGACGCCTACCTGCGGCTGCATCTGTTGTCGCACCGGTTGGTGACGCCGCACGGGCTGAACGCCGGCGGGCTGTTCGGGGTATTGACCAATGTCGTGTGGACTAACCGCGGTCCGTGTGCGGTCGACGGGTTCGAGGCCGTCCGGGCGCGGCTTCGCCGGCACGGGCCCGTGACCGTCTACGGCATCGACAAGTTCCCGCGGATGGTCGACTACGTCGTGCCGACCGGGGTGCGCATCGCCGACGCCGACCGGGTGCGCCTCGGCGCCCACCTGGCGCCCGGTACGACGGTGATGCACGAGGGCTTCGTCAACTACAACGCCGGCACCCTGGGCGCGTCGATGGTGGAGGGCCGCATCTCGGCCGGCGTGGTGGTGGGCGACGGTTCCGACATCGGCGGTGGGGCGTCCATCATGGGCACGCTGTCCGGCGGTGGTACCGAGGTCATCTCGATCGGCAAGCGGTGCCTGCTCGGCGCCAACGCGGGGCTGGGCATCTCGCTGGGCGACGACTGCGTCGTCGAAGCCGGCCTCTACGTGACCGCGGGCACCAAGGTCGCCACGCCCGACGGCCAGCTGCTGAAGGCCCTGGAGCTGTCCGGCGGCAACAACCTGCTGTTTCGGCGCAACTCGGTCAGCGGGGCCGTCGAGGTGGTGGCCCGCGGCGGTCAGGGCATCGCCCTCAACGAGGACCTGCACGCCAACTGAGCGCGGCTAGACGTCCGCGGCGACCTTCTCCGCGGCGGGGACGGCGCCCAGCGTCGTTCCCCTGGTTTCGGGCAGCAGATAGACGGACGCGAAACTGGCCACCACAAGCGTGGCCATCATGAGCCCGATCGCCCAGCTGCCGTAGGTCGCCAGCAGGGTGCCGGCCATCAGCGGCGGCACGGCCGCCCCGAGGACGCCGGCCAGGTTCATCGCCACCGCCGCGCCGCTGTAGCGGTAGCGGGTGGCGAACAGTTCGGGCACGAACGCCGCCGTGGGACCGTTGGCCACCGCCGCCGCGCCGAACATGCCGACGATGGCGACGACGTACAACACCGGCCTGCGGGTGTCCAGCAGCGGGACGACCGCGAACGCCCACGGCAGGCACGCCACCAGCCCGCACAGCATCACCCGACGCCGCCCGACCCGGTCGGAGATCCACGCCGAGAACGCGACGAACACCATGCTGGTGAGCCCGCCCAGCGCGCCGACGCCCCAGATGAAGCTCCGCGAGTAGCCCAGCTGGTTGTGGGCGTACATGACGAGGAAGGTGTTGCCCAGGTAGACGAAGCCCATGCCGCCCAGGAAGCTGCCCGCGACGAGGACGATCTCCCGCCGCTGTAACCGCAGCAGCTCCGCGAGCGGCGCCTTGGGTATCAGGTCGCGGGCCTTCTCCTCGACGAAGAGCGGAGTCTCTTCAATGTTCAGCCGCACGTACAACGCGATGCCGATCAGCCCGCTGCTGATCAGGAACGGGACCCGCCATCCCCACGCCATGAACGCCGGGCTGTTCTCCCCCATGGTGACGTTGACGGCCAGAAACGTCAGGCTGGCGAGGATTCCGGCGGTGCCGCCGCCGAGCAGGGTGAACATGCCGTACCAGCCGCGCTTGCCGGTCGGGGCGTACTCGGCGCTCAGCAGGACCGATCCCGCCCACTCGCCGCCGACCGCGAACCCCTGCAACAGCCGCAACACGATCAGGATCAGCGGCGCCGCGATGCCGATCGACGCCGTGCTGGGGACCATACCGACGCTCACCGTCGAGGCGCCCATGATCAGCAGCGTGGCCACCAGCGTCTTCTTGCGGCCGAGCCGGTCCCCGAAGTAGCCGAAGACGGCCGCCCCCAGCGGGCGGGACAGGAACGCCGTTGCGAACGTCGCCATGGCGGCGACGGTGGCCAGCGTCGGACCGAGCGCCGGGAAGAACACCGTGGGAAACACCAGCGCCGCCGCGGTCCCGTAGATCAGGAAGTCGTAGAACTCGATGGCCGAGCCGACGAGGCAGGCGGCGGCAATCCGCCGCATGGGGGTGGTGGGCCGGTGCACGGTTACGACGGTAGGTGAAGCTTGCCGGTCACGCTCGGCGCTGAAGCTGGCAACTTGCTGCGTGTCAGCCGTCGGCCAGCAGCTGTTTTTTCAGTACCTTGCCCATCGCGTTGCGGGGCAGCGCGTCCACCAGGCGCACCTCGCGTGGCCGCTTGTGCACGGAAAGCTCTTGGGCGACGTGGTTGATCAGGTCGTCGGCGTCCAGACCCTCCGCGCCGACGATGAACGCGACGATCCGCTGGCCCAGGTCTTGGTCCGGCATTCCGACGACCGCGGCCTCGCGCACCCCGGGATGGCCGAGCAGCGCCGTTTCGATCTCACCGGCACCGATCCGGTAGCCGCCGGACTTGATCAGGTCCACCGACTCGCGGCCCACGATGCGGTGCATGCCGCCGCCGTCGATGACGGCCACGTCACCGGTGCGGTACCAGCCGTCGGCGTCGAACGCCTCGGCGGTGGCCTCCGGCCGGTTCAGGTAGCCGTCGAACATCATTGGGCCCCGAACCTCAAGGCGCCCAACGGTTTCCCCGTCGTGCGGCACCGGGGCGTCATTCTCGTCGAGCAGTCTGGTCTGCACGCCGGTGAGCGGCAGACCCACCCAGCCGGCGCGTCGCTCGCCGTCCGCGCGGGTGGACAGCGTGATCAGCGATTCGGATGCTCCGTAGCGTTCGACCGGCTCATGCCCGGTCAGCCCGGCCAGCCGGTCGAACACCGGCACCGGCAGCGGTGCGCTCCCGGACACCAGCAGCCGCGCCGGGCGCAGCGCCCGGGCGGCGGCCTCGTCTCCGGCCACCCGCGACCACACCGTGGGCACCCCGAAAAACAGCGTGCCGCCCACGTCCGAACAGGCCTGCGCGTAATTCGCCGGTGTCGGTTTTCCGGTGTGCACGAAGCGGTTTCCCATCCGCAGCGACCCGAGCAACCCCAGTACCAGCCCGTGCACGTGAAACAACGGCAGGCCGTGCACCAGCACGTCGTCCGGTGTCCACTGCCAGGCCTCCGCCAGGGCGTCGAGGTCGGCGGCGATCGCGCGCCGGCTCAACACCACGCCCTTGGGCAGCCCGGTGGTCCCGGAGGTGTAGATGATCATCGCGGTGGCGTCGGGCGACGGCTCGGGGTAGCGGTGCCAGGACCGGGCGTGCAGCCGCACCGGGATGTGCGGCAGCCCCTCCGACTCGTCGGGGACGGGGCCGAGCCAGGCCCGCACCCCGGAATCGGTGAGCATGTGGCGGCGCTCGGACGCGCCGACGTCGGCGGGCACCGGGACGAACGGCACGCCGGCGATCAGGCAGCCGGTGACCGCCAGCACCGTCGACGCGGTCGGCGTGGCCAGGATCGCGACCCGCTGTGCCCCGGCGACCCGCTCGGCCACCGAGGTGGCGGCGCCGACCAGGTCGCTGCGGCTCAGCACGGCGCCGTCGATGCGCACCGCGTCGGCGATGTCGGTGGCGTTGACCGCCGCGGGATTCAGGGACGCCAGCAGCACTTCAGCAGGCTACCCGGCGGCGGGGAGGGTCAGCCTTGCTCGTCCCAGATCTTGGTCAGGGTGGACAGGATCTCCTCGCCGCGGCCCAGGCCGCCGAGGTGGCTCTCGCCCGGCAGCACGATCAGCTCGCAGTCGGGCAGCAGGGACACCACGTGCTCGCCGTGCGCGAACGGCACGATGTGGTCGCTGTCGCCGTGCCACCAGCGGACCGGGACCTTGACCTCGTCGAGCCGGAATCCCCAGTCCTGGGTGAACAGGATGATGTCGTTGAACGGGGCCGCCAGTTGCTTGCGGCTGCCGTTGAGCAGGTCGTCGAGGAACATGGCGCCGAACTCCGGCCGGGTCAACAGGCGCCGGTCGCCCTCGGGCGATATCGCGGCGTAGAGCAGCAGCCCGGGGTTCGCGACCGGGCGGATCATCCGGATGACCAGACTCGCGCCGATCCGCAGGGGATCGCCGCCCAGCTTCAGCAGGGGCGCCATCCGCTTGCCCAGGTTCATCAGCCCGCTGGTGATGCCCTCGTCGCCGAGGAAGGGCGCGACGCCGCCGAGGATGCCGGCCGCCACGACGCGATCGGAGAGCACGGCGGCGGCCGCCAGCGCGTAGGGGCCGCCGCCGGACAGGCCGATGACGGCCATCTTGTCGATGCCCAGCGTGTCGGCGATGGTGCCCAGGTCGTCGGCGAAGGCCCGGATATTCGGATAGCGGTGGGGCGTCGAGGAGCCGGTTCCGGGACGGTCCAAGCCGATCAGGCGGATGTGATGGTTCTCGGCGTAGACGCGCGCCTCTACCGGGATCTGCCGGCGGGCGCCGGGCGTTCCGTGGAACCAGAACATCGCGCGCCCCTGCGGGTCGCCGAATTCGGCGAAGCCGATCTGGCGGTCCTCCCCGACGGCAATGTTTCCTTCGAGCTTCGGGCGGGCGATCTCGATGACCATGCCAGCAGCCTCGCATGTGACGGGCCGTTTACGAAATGCTCACGGCTCCGGCGTTGAGCGGCAGCTCACCGATGACCCGTTCGGCCAAGGACAGGCCTAGGCCGGCCCGACCTCCTCGGTGGCGAGTGCGACGACGTGGATCCCCGCGAGCGGCTCCGTCACGCCGGAACTCCGATGGCCTTCACCTCCATGTACTGATGCAAGCCGCTGATCCCGCCGCTCTCCCGGCCGAACCCGCTCAGTTTGAAGCCGCCGAACGGCGCGTCGCCCGGCCCGATGCCGTTCACCGCGACCTGGCCCGTGCGCATGCGCCGGGCGATCGCCACAGCCCGGTCGACGTCGGCGCCCCATACGGCGCCGGACAGCCCGTAGCACGAGTTGTTCGCGATCGCGACGGCGTCGTCGTCATCGCGGTAGCGCAGCACCGAGAGCACGGGGCCGAACACTTCCTCCTGCGCGATCGTCGAATCCGGTTGCACGCCGGTGAGAATCGTCGGTTCGAAGTAGTAGCCGACGTCCAGGCCGACCGGGCGACCGCCGCCGGTGGCCAGCGTCGCGCCGTCGCGGACCGCGCCGTCGACGTGCGCCTGCACCCGGTCGCGTTGCGCCGCGCTGATCAGCGGGCCCATTTGCACCGTCGGGTCGGTGGGGTCGCCTACCTTGACGTCGCGGGCCAGCGCGACGAGCCGATCGACGACGTCGTCGTGCAGCGAATCGGGAAGCAGCAGCCGGCTGTGCAGGATGCAGGCCTGCCCGGCATGCAACGAGCAGCAGTCGAACAGCATCTGCCGCAGCATGTCGTCGGTCACCTGCGTGTCGTCGAGGATGATGCTGGCCGACTTCCCGCCGCACTCCAGCAACAGCCGCTTCATGGCGTCGCCCGCCGACCGCATGACTTCGCAACCAACGGCGGAACTGCCGGTGAAGCTGATCATGTCGATGCGCGGATCCGTCGTGAGCAGCTTGGCGGCCTCGAGGCCCGACGGCGTGACGACATTGACCACGCCGGGCGGGATGTCGGTCTCCTCGTCGATGATGCGCGCGAGCGCGAGCCCGGCCAGCGGCGTCAGCGGTGAGGGTTTGAGCACGACGGTGTTGCCCGCGGCCAGCGCGTTGTTCACCTTCATGACGTTGAGGCAGTGCGGGAAGTTCCACGGCGTCAGGATCGAGACGACGCCGAGCGGCTCGTGGCGCAGCAACGTCGTTCCGGCGCCGATCCCGGTGACCGGCTGGTCGATCAGCTTGGTGGCGAGCTGGGCGGCATGCATGGACATGTAGCCGGCGCCGTCGATCTGCATCATCCGCTCGTTTGTGACGCAGCCCCATTCGACCTGGGACAGCGCGAAGATCTCGTCGGCGTGCTTGAGCAGGGCCTCACCCAGCTGGTTCAGGCAGCCGGCCCGCTGATCCGGATCCCTTGTGCCCCAGGGCCCGTCGTCGAAGGCCCGGCGGGCTGCGCCGATGGCCGCGCCGACCTGGGCGACGCTCGCGTCGGGGGCGGTGCCGACGGGTTGTTCGGTGGCCGGGTTGATGTCGTCGTAGCGGCCGCCCTCCGGCTCGACCCATCTGCCGTCGATGTAGAGCTGATAGGTGTCGACAAGGGATCGCTGAGTCTGTAGCTCGGTCATGCGCTTCCTCACCCGAACGTCGGTCATCTAACCACTTGGTGTACACCCGCGCTCCCGTGCGGTCAATCATCAACCACGCGAATTGCACACCGTTTTCGCGCTTCGTATCGGTGTTGACAGGGACGGCGCGCCGGGGTAAACACAAGGCCGCAAGACACATCACCCCAATGTGTCGGAATGGTTATTCCGGGAGGCCGCCGTGCGGACCGCTTTTCCACCGCGATTCCTTCCCTTCCCGACGCGCAATCCTTCCCAGGTGTCGCGGGAGCCGCGACGGGCGCCGGTCTACTTGGATGACGTCATCTGAACTTTCGTTCTCGTGGCCTTCGCGCCAAAGGAAAACTAGGAGGACAGCCACAAGTGACCGACTCAGACACCGTCAGCGCCAAGGTCAAGGCCCTGGTCGGTCAACCGACCGGCGGCACCGGAAAGCCCTCGCTGGCCCCAGATCCGGTCAACCAGCCGATGATCCGGCACTGGGCGTACGCGATGGCCGACATGAATCCCGTCTACCTCGACCCGGAGTTCGCCGAGAGATCGCGGTTCGGAGGCATCGTGTCGCCGCCGGTGATGCTGCAGACCTGGACCATGCCGTCACCGCTCCTGGAGGGCATCGGCGAGCGCGGTGGCGCTCCCGTCGAAATCAAAGGCAACCCAACGGCGTTCCTGGACGAGGCCGGTTACACCAGCACCGTGGCGACCAACTCGGAGTTCGAGATCGAGCGTTACCCGCGCCTGGGCGACATCATCAGCGCGACGACGGTGTACGAATCGGTCTCCGAGGAGAAGAAGACGGCGCTGGGCACCGGCTTCTTTTTGACCTGGCTGACGACCTACACCGACCAGAACGGAGAAGTTCTGGGAAGGCAGCGATTCCGGGTGCTGCGATTCAGGCCGGAGCGCTGATGGCGACCCGACTTGCGCCGGCCATCACCAAGGACACCGAGTTCTTCTGGAACGGGTTGCGGGACAACAAGCTGCTGATCCAGCGCTGCGGCGGATGCGGACAGCTGCGCCACCCGCCCCGCCCGATGTGCCCCCACTGCCGTTCCCTGGACTGGGACACCGTCGAGTCGTCGGGGCGCGGCACCGTCTACAGCTACGTGATGCCGCACGAACCGAAGTTCCCGTTCTTCGACTATCCCTACGTCGTCGTGCTGGTGGAACTCGAAGAGGGCGTGCGGCTGGTATCCAACCTGACCGGCATCGACCCGGCCGACGTGAGAACGGGGATGCCGGTCGAGGTGTGTTACCAAAGTTTCGACGGTCCTGGCTCCGAAGACTTGGTGCTGCACCAGTTCCGGCCGGTTGGGTAGGCGGGGGCATGGACTTCACCTTCACCGAAGAGCCTGAGACCGAATCCTGGGCCGCGGAGGCCGGCGCGCGCGTCGCCGCGACCGCTCGGCACGTCCACGGCGGCATCGGCGCGACGTATTCGGAAGGACTTTCATGACGACCACCGCGAGCCGCACCACCACCCTGCGCTGGGCGGACATCTCCATCGGCGACGAGGTCACCCCGCTCGAAGTCCCGATCACCACAACGATGATCGTCGCCGGGGCGATCGCGACCCGCGACTTCATGCCCGTGCACCACGACCGCGACTACGCCAACAAGCAGGGTTCGCCCAACCTGTTCATGAACATCCTGACCACCAACGGCTACTGCGTCCGGTTCCTCACCGACTGGGCCGGACCCGAAACGATGGTCAAGAAGCTGTCGATACGCCTTGGCGTGCCGTGCTTTCCGGACGACCCGCTGCGCTTCACCGGCAGTGTCACCGGGAAGACCGAGGGCACCGGTGGTGAGAACTTCGTCGAGGTGACGTTCAAGGGTTCGAACAGCCTGGGTGACCACGTCTCGGGCACCGCGGTCCTCAGCCTGCTCGACGAGGCGGGCGCATGAGCGGCTCGCTGCCGGGCGCCGCCGCCATCGTCGGGATCGGCCAGACCGAATTCTCCAAGGAGTCCGGCCGCAGCGAACTGCAATTGGCTTGCGAGGCGGTGAGCGCCGCACTCGACGACGCCGGACTGGCACCCAGCGACGTCGACGGCATGGTCACCTTCACCATGGATTCCAGCGATGAGATCGAGATCGCGCGCAACGTCGGCATCGGTGACCTGAGCTTCTTCTCCCGCGTGCACCACGGCGGCGGGGCCGCGGCCGGTACCGTCGTGCACGCCGCGATGGCCGTCGCGACGGGCGTCGCCGACGTGGTGGTGTGCTGGCGCGCCTTCAACGAACGCTCCGGCATGCGGTTCGGCGGCAGCGGGCGCACCGACCTCGGAACCCCTTTGTTCATGGCGCATTACGCGCCCTTTGGCTTGCTCACCCCCGCCGCGTGGGTCGCGATGCACGCCCAGCGTTACATGTCGACCTACGGCGTCACGAACGAGCTCTTCGGCCGCATCGCGGTCGTGGACCGCACACACGCGGCCCGCAATCCCGACGCCTGGTTCTACCAGCGCCCGATCACACTGGAAGACCACCAGAATTCGCGTTGGATCGTCGAACCCGTGCTGCGGCTGCTGGATTGCTGCCAGGAGAGCGACGGCGGGGTCGCGCTCGTGGTCACCAGCGCCGAACGCGCGCGCGACCTCCGGCAGCCGCCGGCAATCATCACCGCGGCCGCCCAGGGGGCGGCCGCCAACGGCGAGATGATGACCAGTTACTACCGCGACGACATCACCGGCCTGCCCGAAATGGGTGTGGTCGCCCAGCGGCTGTGGCGCGACTCGGGCCTCAAGCCGCAGGACATCCAAACCGCCTTCATCTACGACCATTTCACGCCGTTCGTGTTCACCCAGCTGGAGGAACTCGGATTCTGCGGGCGCGGCGAGGCGAAGGACTTCGCCACCGTCGAGCGGCTCTCGCTGGGCGGAGAGTTCCCGATCAACACCAACGGCGGACTGCTCGGCGAGGCCTACATCCACGGCATGAACGGCATCACCGAGGGGGTGCGCCAGGTGCGCGGCACGTCCTACAACCAGGTCGACAACGTCGAGCACGTCCTGGTCACGTCGGGCACCGGGGTGCCCACCAGCGGTTTGATCCTCGCGCCCTCGGATTAGAGGATGTCGTGATGACGGAAGCGGCACAGGCCATCGAAACCCGCGAGCTGATCGTGGAATCCGCGTACGCCTGTTTCGGCAAACAGGGACTGCAGAAGGCGACGATAGTAGACATCGCCAGGACGGCAGGCGTTTCCCGCAGCACCATCTACGAGTACTTCAGCGACAAGGCCGCGATCATCGAGGCGTGCGCCGAACACGCCTCCGAGCGGTTCTATCGGGAGATGTCAAAGGCCATGGACCGGGGCGGTTCACTCGAGGAAAAGCTCAGCCAGGCAGCGGTTTTCGTAACCCAGGCGCGGCGGTCCATCGCGTCCGAGAAGTACTTCGACGAGGACGCGGTCAGCCTGTTGCTGACCAAGGACGCGGCCGTGCTGCTGCGTGAGTGCGTCGACTTCTTCGCGCCCTACCTGTCGGCCGCGCGGCTCACCGGCGAGGTGCGCAAGGACCTCGACGTCGAGGCCGCCGCGGAATGGTTTGCGCGCATCCTCTTCTCGCTCTTCAGCACGCCGTCCTCGATGCGCGACATGGACGATCCCGAGGTGGCGGCCGAGTTCGTGCGCGCGCACGTGGTGCGTGGCTTCGCGGGCGACCGGCCGCGGCCGCGCCGCGGCTAGCGGCTCCCCAGCTTTGAGCTGTGCGTCCGGGGCGGTGACTGTCGGCGTTTCGCCACCCTGGCGACATCAACGACGCTGTTGCGGCCACACGGTTTCCGCGGCATGAACCGGTCGCCCATGGCCGGGCAAGAGATGCGCAACCGGCAACTCTTCCAAGCGCTTTCGCGTGGCGGCGGCGCTGACCGCGTCGACGATTTCCGGCGTGTGCCAAACCTTGCCGCGCACGGTCAGCACAGCGTCACCCGAGAGCAGCGTGCGCGTCGTCGGGTTCCACAGCGCGATGCTGTCGTCGGTGTGACCGCCCGCGTTGATGACGGTCCACTCTGGCGCGCCGGGCAGCGACTGGCCGTCGGTCAGTCCGCCGCGGGGCGATGCTCCCGTCCAGCGCATGCCGGCCGGGGTGCCGTACCCCGCCAGCCGGGCGCCGCCCAGGAACCCGCTGAAGCCGACGCGATCGAGCGGCTGATCGATCAGGGTGGGCCAGATGCTCGCGGCCCGGCCGAGAGTCGGCGTGCGCGGCTTCGCCCCGTCGAGATAGGTAAGCGTGCGGGCGGGCAACCAGATGGGGGCGGGATAGCGGGCGGCCAGTTCGGCGGCGCCGGCGACGTGGTCGCTGTGTCCATGCGTCGCCACCACGGCGTGCACCGTGCCGCCGAGCCGGTTCAGCATCCCCGCCAGATCGCCGGCGACCCGGGGCAATCCGGCGTCGACCACCACCGCGCCGTCGCCGCCGTGCAGGACGTAGCAGTTGAAGACCCAGCGCGAGACCCGGGTGATACCGAGATCGGGCATCTCCTCGATGACCAGGCTCATGGCCGAAAGGCTACGCCCGTTGGTGCGCTGCGGGCTTTTACCGTGCGGTCAGGGCGGCGACCGTCGGCGTGTCGTCACCCGGCCGACACGGTCGAAACCCTCGACGCGCACTCAGTGCCCGCGCTGCGCCAGAGCCCGCAGAAAGAACGTCAGGTTGGCGGGCCGCTCGGCCAGCCGGCGCATGAAGTAGCCGTACCACTGGGTGCCGAACGGCACGTACACGCGGACCTGGTTTCCCGCTTCCGAAAGGCGGCGCTGCTCGAGATCACGGATGCCGTACAGCATCTGATGCTCGAAATCGGCTGCGGAGCGGCCCGCTTCGCGCGCCAGCGCGGGCACCGCCTCGATGATGGCCGGGTCGTGGCTGGCCACCATCGGGTAGCCCGAGCCGGCCATCAACACCCGCAGGCAGCGCAGGTAGGCCTCCATCACGGCGGCGGAGTCGCGATGGGCGACCGCCGCCGGTTCGTCGTAGGCGCCCTTGCACAACCGAATCCGGGCTCCCGTCGCCGCAAATTCGGCACAGTCGGCGAGGGTGCGCCGCAGGTAGGCCTGCAAAGCCAGGCCCAGCCAGGGAAAGTCGAGCCGCAGATCGCGCACGATCGACAGCGTCGAATCCGTCGTGGTGTGGTCTTCGGCGTCCACCGTGACCCACACGCCGGCCCGCCGCGCCGCCTCGCAAATCGCGTAGGCGTTCTCCCGGGCGACCTTCTCACCGTCGCGCCCCAGCGCCTGCCCCAGCGCCGACAACTTCAGCGACACCTCGAGCGGCCGAACGGGTCCGCCGTCGTGTAACCGGGCCAGGTGGTCGATCAGATCGAGGTAGACCCGCACCGCCGCGTCGGCGTCGGCCGCGTCGGTGACGTCTTCACCCAGATAGTCGATGCTGACCAAGCGGCCCGAAGCGCGAAGCGCCGCAACGCTGTCCAGTGCGCTCCCGATCGTCTCGCCGGGCACGAAGCGATGCACCACGCGGCGGGTCACCGGCAGCCCTTCGGCGGCGCGCCGCAATCCCGATCGCCGGCTGGCGGCCATGATCGCCGGCCGCAGCGTGCTGGCGAACAGCCCCGGCATCAGTCGGCCGCCATGTGCGGATACGTGTGCTGGGTCGCCGGGACGAACGTCTCCTTGAGGGTGCGGGCCGAGGTCCACCGCAGCAGGTTCAGCACCGACCCGGCCTTGTCGTTGGTGCCCGAACCGCGCGAGCCGCCGAACGGCTGGCGCCCGACGACCGCGCCCGTGGGCTTGTCGTTGACGTAGAAGTTTCCGGCGGCGAAGCGCAGGCGCTCCTGCGCGGTCAGCACGGCGTCGCGGTCGTCGGCGATGACCGCACCGGTCAGCGCGTACCGCGAGCCGGTGTCGATGACATCGAGGATTCGTTCGTAGTCGTCGTCGGGGTATACGTGCAGCGACAGCAGCGGACCGAAGTACTCGGTGGCGAACGACTCGTCGGTGGGGTCGTCGGAGAGCAGCACCGTGGGGCGCACGAAATAGCCGACGCTGTCGTCGTATTCGCCGCCCACCGCGATGGTGACGTGGGCGGCGCTCTTCGCCCGCTCGATGGCGTCGACGTTCTTGCTGAACGCCCGCCGGTCGATCAGTGCGCCGCCGTAGTTGGTCAGGTCGGTGATGTCGCCGTAGCGCAGCGCGGCCGACTCGCCCAGGAATTCGTCGCCCATCCGCCGCCAGACCGAATGCGGGACGAACGCCCGCGACGCCGCCGAGCATTTCTGCCCCTGGTAGTCGAACGCACCGCGAATCAGCGCGGTGCGCAACACATCCGGCCGCGCCGAGGGGTGCGCCACCACGAAATCCTTGCCGCCGGTCTCGCCCACCAGTCGCGGATAGCTGTGGTAGCGGCCGATGTTGGCGCCCACTTGCTGCCACAGGTGCTGGAAGGTGGCCGTCGAACCGGTGAAGTGGATGCCGGCCAGCCGCGGGTCGGCCAGCGCGACCTCGGAGACCGCGAAGCCGTCACCGGCGACGAGGTTGATCACGCCGGGCGGCAACCCGGCCGCCTCGAGCAGCCGCATGGTCAGATAGGCCGACAGCGTCTGGGTGATCGACGGCTTCCACACCACCGTGTTGCCCATCAGCGCCGGCGCGGTCGGCAGGTTGCCGGCGATCGAGGTGAAATTGAACGGCGTGATGGCATAGACGAAGCCGTCCAGCGGGCGATAGTCGCTGCGGTTCCATTCCCCGGGTCCGCTGATCGGCTGCTGCGCCAGGATCCGGCGCGCGAAGGCCACGTTGAAGCGCCAGAAGTCGATCTGCTCGCAGGGCGAGTCGATTTCGGCCTGGTAGGCGGATTTCGACTGGCCGAGCATCGTCGCCGCGGCGATCTTCTCCCGCCACGGCCCGGCCAGCAGATCGGCGGCCCGCAAGAACACGGCCGCGCGCTCGTCGAAAGGCATTGCCGCCCAAGTGTGCTTGGCGGCGGTGGCGGCGTCGATCGCCGCTACCGCCTCGGCGTGGCCGGCGTTCGTCAGGGTGCCCAACCTGGCGGAATGACGATGTGGCGCAACGACGTCGACGCGGTCACCGTCGCCCATCCGGTGTCTGCCGCCGATGACGTGCGGGAGGTCGATGGGCTGGTCGGCGAGCGCGGCCAATTCGCCGCGCAACCGGCCGCGTTCGGGCGAGTTCGGCGCATAGTCATGGACCGGCTCGTTGGCCGGCAACGGCACCTCGGTGATCGCGTCCATGTTGCCAGGATCCTCGCCGTGCCGACTCCCCGAGTTAGCCGATCGGACAAGATAGTGCCGTTGCGGTAGTACGATCGGACAATGGCGGGTGTGGGTCTGGGGCAGCTGCTGCTGGCGCTGGACGCGACCCTGGTCAGCCTGGTGGAGGCGCCGCGGGGCTTGGACCTTGCGGTCGGCTCGGCGGCGCTGATCGACAGCGACGACGTGCGGCTGGGGTTGGCGGCGGCCGCGGGCTCGGCCGACGTGTTCTTCCTGCTGGGGGTCGCCGACGACGAGGCGCTGCGGTGGATCGCCAAGCAGGCGCGCGAGCGCGTTCCGGCGGCGATCTTCGCGAAGGAGCCGTCGACCGCGTTGGTGAGCGCGGCGGTCGGGGCGGGGGCGGCGGTGGTGGCCGTCGAGCCGCGGGCGCGCTGGGAGCGGCTCTATCAGTTGGTCAATCACGTGCTGGCGCACCACGGCGACCGCGCGGACGCGGCGGAGGACTCGGGCACCGACCTGTTCGGCTTGGCGCAGTCGCTGGCCGACCGCATCCACGGCATGGTCAGCATCGAGAATGCCCAGTCGCACGTGTTGGCGTATTCGGCCTCCAACGACGAAGCCGACGAGCTGCGCCGGCTGTCCATCCTGGGCAGGGCGGGGCCGCCCGAGCATCTCGAATGGATCGGCCAGTGGGGCATTTTCGACGCGCTGCGAGCCGGCGACGGGGTGGTCCGAGTGGCCGAGCGCCCGGAGTTGGGTCTGCGCCCCCGGCTTGCCGTCGGGATCTACCAACCCGACGCGCGGCGGCCGCCGGAGTTCGCCGGCACCATCTGGGTGCAGCAGGGCAGCCAACCCCTGGCCGACGACGCCGAGGAGATCTTGCGGGGCGCGGCGGTGCTGGCCGCGCGCATCATGGCGCGGTTGGCCGCCCGGCCGTCCACCCACGCGCGGCGGGTGCAGCAGCTGTTGGGCCTGGTCGACGGCGAACCCGACGTGGATGCGGTCGCCCGCGAACTCGGCCTCGCCGCCGACGACACCGCGGCGCTGATCGGCTGGGACGCCGGGGACGACATACCGCGGCAGGTCCGGCTCGCCGACGTGATGGCGCTGAGCGCCAGCGCTTTTCGCCAGGACGCCCAGGTGGCCTCTCGCGGGTCGCGCATCTACGTCCTGCTGCCCCAGACACAGGCCCGCGCCGTGTCCTCGTGGGTGCGCGGCACCGTCGCGGCAATGCGCACGGAGCTCGGGGTGCAGCTGCGGGCCGCCATCGCCGCACCGGTCGCCGGCCTCGCCGGAATCGCCGGCGCGCGCGCCGAGCTGGACCGCGTGCTGGACAGCGCTGCGCGCCATCCTATTTCGATTCCGCAGGTGACGTCGCTGGCCGAGGCGCGCACCACCGTCCTGCTCGACGAGATCGTCACCCTGATCGGTCGCGAGCGGCGCCTGACCGACCCGCGGATCGTCGGCCTGCGGGCCGACGATCCCGTCCTGGCCGAGACGCTGCGCGTGTATCTGGACGGTTTCGGCGATATCGCGTCCGCCGCGCGGGAGTTGCGGGTGCACCCCAACACGGTTCGCTATCGCATCCGGCGTATCGAGAAGTTGTTGGACACATCGCTGGCCGATCCCGAGGCGCGGCTGCTGTTTTCGCTGGCACTGCGAGTAGCCGAAGGCGGCTGACGTGGTTTCGCCGAGGACTTTGCCGGGGTTTGCCAACCTGCGGTCGCGACCCATGCGACAATGTCACCCGTAAGGTGATGACGATGCAGGAAGCCGGTGCGAATCCGGCGCGGTCCCGCCACTGTCATCGGGGAGCGACCCTCAAGAGCCACGGCTGAAAAGCTGGAAGGCGAGGCGAGCGGCGATCCGAGAGCCAGGACACTCGCGTCATCGCGTCCTGCGACCCGGGGCGGTGCACCCCGAGAGAGCTGTCACTCACCATGTCCCGTCTCCAGGCATGGGTGGCCGTCGACGCCACCACCGATTCGGCGCCCCAGCGCCACGCTCACACCCGACCCGCCCGCATGATCTGCGCGGCAACGGCTTTGACCACTCCCCAAGGCGGCGGCCGATGACCGCCCCGATCTGGATGGCCTCCCCTCCCGAGGTGCACTCCGCGCTACTCAGCGGCGGACCCGGGCCGGGCCCGCTGCTGGCCGCCGCGGCGACCTGGAGCTCGCTGAGCGCCGAGTACGGCCAGGCCGCCGCCGAGCTGACCGCGCTACTGGGCGCGGTGCAGGCCGGGGCTTGGGACGGGCCGACCGCGGATGCCTACCTGGCCGCGCACACGCCGTATCTCGCGTGGCTGGCGCGCGCCGGCGCCGACGGCGCGGCCATGGCCGCCCAGCACCAAGCGGTGGCCGCCGCCTATTGCGCGGCGCTGGCCGCCATGCCGAGCCTGCCCGAGCTGGCCGCCAACCATGCCACCCACGCCGTGCTGGTGGCGACGAATTTCTTCGGCCTGAACACCGTCCCGATCGCGCTCAATGAGGCCGACTACGCCCGGATGTGGACACAGGCCGCCACCGTGATGAGCGTCTACGAGGGCACCGCCGCCGCTGCGGTAGCCGCCGCCCCGGAAACGACGCCGGCCCCCCAAGTCATGGCCGCCGACACGCCGGCGGCCGCTTCCTCCGTGTCGCCGCTGCCACCCGACCGGCAGAACGAGGTGCTCGACTGGCTGGAGCGGATCGGCTTCATCGACTTCTACAACAGGTTCATCCAGCCGTTCATCGATCTGCTGATGAACAACCCGTTCTTCAAAACGCTGTTCTCGGGGTTCGACCCGTGGCTGCCCGTCCTCGGCAATCCGCTGAGCTTCCTCAACCCGTTCAACATCGCGTTCGCCCTCGGCTATCCGATGGATTTCGGCTCGTACTTCGCCTATCTGGCGCAGACCTTCTCGTTCATCGCGGCCGACCTCGCCGCGGCGTTCGCTTCGGGCAATCCCGCGACCATCGCCTGGACCTTGTTGTTCACCGCCATCGAAGCCATCGGCACGATCATCACCGACACCATCGCGCTGATCAAGACGTTGCTCGAGCAGATGATCGTGCTGATCCCGGTCATCGTGCCGCTGCTGACCGCGTCGGTGATTCCGTTGGTGGTTCCCGCCCTGGCCGGTGGTCTCGCCGGCCTGACGGGTTTGGCTGGGCTGCATGCCATCCCGGTGCCTCCGGTCCTACCCACCCCGTCGTTCGTCCCGGCGGCGCTGGCACGCGAAACCTGGTTCGGGGCCTCGGCCGCCACGGGGACCTCGACGAGACCCGACCGCGCC
>NZ_LZJB01000605.1:0-19435 GCF_001666895.1 Mycobacterium sp. E3298 | reverse complement strand
GGCTGGGCGGAAAACCAAACCTGCTGAACAGGCCGGGGTCCAGGAAGACGGTGATGGTGGCGACCCCGCTGGCGCCGGTTGTGAGGACGTGAATGGAGTGGGCACGCAACGTCCCGCCGGCGCCGCGGCGGTACTCGGCGACGGCGGGTTGCGTGTTGGCGGCCGTCGGGATCATCGCGATCTCGCCGGGCTTGGCGAACGCGCGCGCGGCGAGGAATCTCAACACCGGGTCACGGCCGGTGAACCAGACAGGGAGAGGTGGCATTTCGAGCTTCACGTCCGCTTGCAGCAGCGCGGTGAGGGCGGCCATGTCCGCGTTCTCGAATGCCGCGCAGTAGCGGTCGAGCAGCGCTCGGCGCTCCGCGTCGTCGGGTTCCGAGAGGTTCTCCTCGGTGGGGGAGAGCTCGGCGAGGTGGGCCCGCGCCCGCTGCAGCGAGCTGTTGACCGCGGCGGGTGTCGTTTCGAGGAGCTCGGCAACCTCCGCGGCGCTGAACTGCACCACGTCGCGCAGGATGAGCACCGCCCGTTGGCGGGCGGGCAGCTCTTGCAGCGCGGTCATCACGGCCAGTCGCAGGCTCTGTCGCGCGGCCACGTTGTCCTCGGGGGTGGGGAACATCAGCGAATCGGGGATGGGTTCCAGCCACTCGTGCACGCCGGTCGAGTCGAGTCCGGCGTCGGGGTCGATCGATCCGTCGCCGAGCCCGGCCGGCAGCACCCGGCGCGCGCGGTTCTGCAGCGCCCGCAGGCACGCGGTCGTCGCGATCCGGTAAAGCCAGGTCCGCAGCGCCGCGCGTTCCTCGAATGCCTGGTAGCCACGCCAGCCGTTGAGATAGGTCTCCTGGACGAGGTCCTCGGCGTCATGCACGGACCCGAGCATGCGGTAACAGTGCGCGATCAGCTCGGCGCGAAAGGGCGCCGCCTGCGCGATGAAGTCCTCCTGGGCCGGCACGGCCCCTCCTGTCTCGGCTGGGTTCGAACGCTACTCCAGTACAGAGACACCGGCCGGCTCGAATTCATCGGCGCACCGGCGATGAATTCGGGCGCCGCGCCGCATCTCAATTGGTGAATGCACCTTCCGTTGAGAGCGAGGACGAACATGAACGAGCCCCTGACATTCCCATCGGGTGGCCTGGCCGGCACCACGGCGATCGTGACCGGGGCGAGCCGCGGATTCGGCCGCGCCATCGCGGGCGCCCTGGCGGCGGCCGGCGCCGAGGTGATCGGCGTCGCGCGCGGCGTTTCCGGTCTCGAGGACGCGCGCCGCGGGCTCGGCGACGCCTTCATCCCGGTGGCCGCCGACGCCGCCGATCCCGCGACGGCGCAGCGGCTCATCGACGAATACCGGCCGCGCACACTGGTTCTCTGCGCCGGGGCCGCGCCTCACATGAGCCCGCTGCAGGAGCAGAGCTGGGACAGCTTCAGCCAGAACTGGAATGTCGATGTCGCGCAGGCGTTTCACTGGACCCGATACGCGCTGCGGCACCCGCTCGCACCCGGCAGCTCGGTGATCGTCATGTCCAGCGGCGCCGCCCTCGCCGGGTCACCACTGAGCGGAGGCTACGCGGGGGCGAAGGCGGCGGTCAGGTTCATCGCCGGCTACGCCGCCATCGAGTCGCAGTTGGCCGGCCTGGGCATCCGCTTCGTGTCCGTGCTGCCGCGGTTGACGCCGGCGACCGACCTGGGCGCCAAGGCAGTCGCGGCGTACGCCGATCGGCAAGGGGTCGACGTCGAGTCGTTCGTGCGGGCCGCCGGGCCGGCGCTCACCGCCGAGCAGGTGGGCCGCTCGGTCCTGGCCATCGCGACCGAGGACTCCGGGACGCAGGATGCGTACCTGCTCTCTTCTGCAGGCCTGTCGGCGGTGGCATGAGGGCACGAAACCTTAAGGAGGACAACGACATGCATACACCCGCTATCGTGTCGGCCCGGGATTGGGCCGCGGCGCGCGAAGAGCTGCTGGCGAAAGAGAAGGAAGTGATGCGGGCCCGCGACGCCCTGGCGGCGGCGCGCCGGCGGATGCCGTGGCTGGCCGTCGAGCGGGAGTACGCGTTCGACGGACCCGAGGGCCGGGTCGACCTGCTGGGCTTGTTCGCTGGACGGCGCCAGCTGATCGTGTACCGCGCGTTCTTCGAGCCGGGCGTGGACGGCTGGCCCGGCCACGCGTGCCGCGGCTGCTCGATGATCGCCGACCACGTGGGGCACCTCGCCCACCTGAACGCCCGCGACACGACCCTGGTGTTCGCTTCCCGGGCGCCACAAGTCGACATCGCGCGGCTGAAGGCCCGGATGGGGTGGCAGATGCCGTGGTACACGATCACCGACGGCTTCGACGCCGACTTCGGCGTGGACGAATGGCACGGCACGAACGCGTTCATCCACGACGGGGGCCGCGTGTTCCGTACCTACTTCATCAACAACCGCGGTGATGAGGCGCTGGGCAACACCTGGAGCTACCTCGACATGACCGCGCTCGGGCGCCAGGAGAACTGGGAGGACTCGCCGGCCGGGTATCCGCAGACGGCGCCCTACGAGTGGTGGGAATGGCACGACGCCTACGGCGAGCGCGCGCCGGCGCGGTGGTTCGGCGATCCCGATCCGGACAATCCCAGCGACCCGCGTCCGGCGCGCGGCCGCTAAATGCGGCCGACCGCTATTTGCGTTTCTCGCCCGAATAAACACGAATGCGCGGTAGCCGTCCAACGGCTACTCGCGCAATATTCGGCTGGGTAAATTAGGGCTATAAGATTCGGTGGTTCGCCCTGTTGACGTGGTATCCGGCCGGGAAGGACTTCTCGATGACCTGCAGCTGGTGGTCCACCCTGGATTCAAGCTCGAGGACCACGCAGCTGTCGCCGACGGCCTTCGATTCGAGGACTATGTACCGCTGGCCGCAATCCATGATCGGATCACCTGAGTGCAATGTTTCGACGGGCACCAATTCCGGGGTTCCGTTTGATTCCACCCATCACACGGTAGGTCAAATTCGCGGGTGAGGGAATAGTTTGCTCGCCGCACGGGCGATTCACTGCGCGCCGGGCTGCTTGAAGAACACGCTGACATGAGAGATCAGCCCGTCATCGCCGCGCTCGAAGAGTAGGCATTCGGGCCACCGCTTGGCGGCGCCGTCGATGACGAACGACTCCGTCAACTCCACGTACGACAGGCGACTGTCGACATGCGAGACCCGCTGCACCTCCAGCCGATGGCCGTCCAGGTTGGTCAGCACCTTGCGCAGGTAGGCGACGTAGTGCTGCTTGCCCTCGACGACATCGCAGAACGGCCCCTCGCGGATCAGCCCCTCGTCGGCGATCGTTGCGGCGAGCCCGTCCCAGTCGTGTGCGGCCAGGCACTCCAGGTAGCGTTCGACCACTCCGGTGCTCATGTCGACTCCACGCAGAAAACATTAGGCGCAATGGGGTGGGCGGAAAACAGCTTTGCTAAAGCGCTGCGCCCGGCCCGCCGGCGCGGGCGAGAATAGGGCGATGAGCGCACCCAGCCCACCGGATTCGCCGCCCGCGGCGCCGAGTTGCTATCGGCATCCGGGACGCCCGACGTACGTCCGTTGCAACCGCTGCGAGCGCTACATCTGCGGCGACTGCATGCGCAGCGCCGCCGTCGGTCAGCAGTGCGTGGAGTGCGTCCGGGCCGGGGCGCGGACGGTCCGGCAGCCCCGCACCCGATTCGGCGGACGGCAGCGCTCGGCCCCGGTGCTCACCTATGCCCTGATCGGGATCAACGTGGCGGCCTTCGTGCTGCAGATGGCGTCGGGGAACTTGGAGAAGCAGCTCGCGCTGTGGCCGCCGGCCGTCGCCGACGGCCAGTTCTACCGCCTGGTCACATCGGCGTTCCTGCACTACGGCGCCACGCACCTGCTGTTCAACATGTGGGCGCTGTATGTGGTGGGCCCGCCGCTCGAAATGTGGCTGGGCCGACTGCGTTTCGGCGCGCTGTACGCGCTGAGCGGGCTGGGCGGCTCGGTGCTGGTCTATTTGGTGTCACCGCTCGACACGGCGACGGCAGGCGCCTCGGGTGCGATCTTCGGCCTGTTCGGCGCCACCTTCGTGGTGGGTAAGCGGTTGGCCTTCGACGTCCGCTGGGTGGTGGCGGTGATCGCGATCAACCTCGTCTTCACGTTCCTGGTGCCGTTGTTCAGCGCGCAACGCATCAGCTGGCAGGCGCACGTGGGCGGGCTGGTCACCGGTGCGCTGGTCGCCGCGGCCTACGTCTACCCGCCACGGGAGCGGCGCAACACGATTCAGGCCGCGGTCACCCTCGTCGTGCTGGTGGCATTCGCCGTGCTGATCTGGTGGCGCACGGGTCAGCTCCTCTTGGAGTTCTCCGCATGAGCTGGTGGGTTGCCCACTCCGAGCACACGCTGACGGAGGAAGTGCCCGCGCCCCCGGGCGAGGTTCGCGACTTTTATGTGGATTTGAACAACATCAAGCTGGTGCACCCGCTGATCGTGTCCGTGGAGATGTTGTCGCGTAGCGAAACCCCGGCCGGGGTCGCGCTCAGCTACCGGGTGCGGGACCGGATTCCGTTGGGGCCGTTCACGATGACCATCACCTACCGGGCACGTTTGCAGGTGCCGGAGGAGGGCGACGTGCTGACCGAGGCGGACCAGTCGCCGGGGGTGCGGCTGCGCGGCCGGGTGAGTTTCGAGCCCACCGCGTCGGGCACGCGCGTCACCGAGCGGATACGGATCGCCGCGCCCCGGCCGCTGGCCGCGATGACCGCCCGCGAAGCCGTGCAGGCGCATATCGCGATGCTGGCCGGTATCCGTCGCCGCTTTGAGACAGGCTGATCGGCGCGCTACTGGCGGCCCTTCTCGGGCGCGTAGCCCAAGATGCTCTTGATCTCCAGGTACTCGTGAAACCCGAACTCGCTCCACTCCCGCCCGTTCCCGCTGTGCTTGTAGCCGCCGAATGGCGCACTCATGTCGAACGCGTGGTTGATGGTCACCCAACCGGCCCGGATTCGGCGCGCCACCGCGCGGGCCTTGTCGAGATCGGCCGCCGAAACATAGCCCGCGAGACCGTAATCGGTGTCGTTGGCGATATCGACGGCCTGGTCCAGGTCGTCGTAGCCGAGCACGCACAGCACCGGCCCGAAGATCTCCTCCCGTGCGATCGCCATGTCGTTGGTGACGTTCGCGAAGACGGTCGGCCGGACGTAGTAGCCGGTGGTCAGCCCGTCGGGCCGGCCCGGCCCGCCGGCGACGACGGTCGCGCCCCCGTCGATGCCGCTCTGGATGAGGCGTTGCACTTTGTCGAACTGCGCCTTGGATGCCACGGGCCCGATCGCGGTCTTGTCGCCGGGGTCGCCCACCTTCACCCGCCCGGCGGTCTCGCGCGCGATGCCGATGGCCTCGTCCATGCGTGAGTTCGGAACGAGCATGCGCGAGGGCGCATTACAACTCTGTCCGGAGTTCGGCATCATGTTGGCGACGCCGGCCCGCACGCTGTCGGCGAAGCCCGCGTCGTCGAGGACGATGTTCGGGCTCTTGCCGCCCAACTCCTGGGTCACCCGCTTGACCGTCGGGGCGGCGGTCTTCGCCACCTCGATCCCCGCGCGGGTCGACCCGGTGAACGACACCATGTCGATGCCCGGATGGCCCGCAATCGCCATGCCCACGCCGGGGCCGTCACCGTTCACCAGGTTGAACACCCCGGCCGGCACGCCTGCGGCATCGAGGATCTCGGCGAAGATGTAGGCCGAAAACGGCGCCACCTCAGAGGGTTTGAGGATCATGGTGCAGCCTGTCGCCAACGCCGGATATACCTTGACGGCGATCTGATTGAGCGGCCAGTTCCAGGGCGTGATCAGGCCGCAGACGCCGATCGGCTCCCTGGCGATCAGCGCCGCCCCGTGCTGTTCTTCGAAGGGGAAGTTCTTCAACACGTCGATCGCCGTGACCAAGTGACCGATCCCGAGTTGCACTTGTGGGCCCGCGGCCAACGACGGCGGCGCGCCGATTTCCTCGGTCACCGCGTCGGCGAGCTCGCCCGCGCGCCGCTGGTATTCGGCGAGGATGCCCTCCAGCAGCTCCAGCCGCTGCTCGCGGCTGCTCTGCGACCAGTCGGCGAAGGCTCGCCGGGCCGCGCTCACCGCCGCGTCCACATCCGCGGACGACCCGAGTGAGATCCTTCCACACACGTCTTCGGTCGCCGGGTTCTCGACGTCAAAGGTGTTGGGCTGGACCGGGTCGACCCAATGGCCGTCGATGTAGAACTTCAGGTAATCGCGCATGGCTCCTCCTTCGGGATCCTTGAACTATTGGGTGCCTTCGGCGTACCAGGTACGGAACTCGTCGTACTTGGGCATCTCCTCGGAGTTCGCCTTCGGGTCGATGCAGACGTGGACGACTGCGGTCTTGCCGCTCGCGTACGCTCGCTCGATCGCCGGCCCGATCTCCTCTTCCTTCTCGACGTACTCGCCGTGGCAACCGAAGCCCTCGGCGACCTTGTCGAGACGGACGTCCTTGCTCCAGTGCACCCCGGGCTGCGGCGACGGCTGGGCGAAGGTGCGCTTGTAGACGCCGACTTCGAGGCCCCACTGGTGGTCGACACCGACCACGCACACGAGTGGGAGCCGTAGCCGCGCGGCCGTTTCCAACTCCGCGATGTGGAAAAGGAACGCCGAATCGCTGGTCACCAGCATCACCGGGCGCTTGCCGCCCTCGGCGACCGAGGCCCCGACCGCGTACGGCAAACCGGTGCCGAGATGGCCGAAGTTCTGGTTCCAGATGACGTCTCGCGGTTTGGCCTGCGAGTAGGTCCAGCCGAAAATGACTGTCGCCCCGCCGTCGCGGACCATGATGCCGTCCTTCGGGAACGCCCGGGTGGCCTCGACGACGAAGCGTGCCGGGTGCACCGGCGTCCGTCCCGTCGGCGCGTTCTCCGCGAGCTGCGCCAGCTCCGCCGCGTCCTCGGCGATCCAGCGGTCGAGGTCGGCGGACGCCCTTCTCGGCGTGCCGCGAAGTGCCTCCACCAGCTGAGGCACCACGCCGCGAAGGTCGCCGACCAGGGGGACGTCGATCGGACGGTTGACCCCAATGGCCACCGGGTCCTGTTCGACCAGAACCCATTTGCGGTTTGCGTCGTTGGGCGCCCAGTGGCGGGTCCTGCCGTAATGACTCGGCTCACCGAGCTCCGTGCCGAGCGCGACGCACAGATCGGAGTTCACCACCGCCTCGACGGCCGCCGGCGAGAATCCGTACGCGAACGTGCGGTCCTCGAGCCCGTCGATGAACGACGTTCCACCGGAGGTCTGGATGACCGGGCAGGCCATGAGGTCGGCCAGCTCCCGGACCGCCGCACCCGTGCGCGACGTGTGGACCCCGTGCCCCACCAACAAGATCGGGCTCTGGGCCGCCCGGATCAGCTTGGCCGCTTCGGCCACCTCGCGCTCACCCGCGGTCTGGTTGACGAGTCGATACCGGTGGGGCGGCAGTGGATCCGCCGCGTCGAGCTCGGAGAGGATTACGTGCGACGGGTACTCGATGTAGGCCGGGCCGGGCGTGCCGGACATGGCCCGGCGGATCGCCTCGTGGATGATCTCGTCGGTCTGGTCGGCGTACTCGATGGAGGCGCTGTACTTGACCGAGGGCGCGAAGAGTGGTTCCTGCCGGACGAACTGGATGCGGCCGCGCCGGACCCGGCGCTCGGTGATGCGTGCTCGCTGGCCGCCGATGAAGATCACCGGGGAGTTTTCCACTTTCGCGCACTGGATCGCCCCCGCGATGTTGGCCATGCCCGGTCCGAGCGTGCCGATGCACAGGCCGGGATTGCCCGTCATCCGCGACGCAGCCTCGGCCATGAATCCCGCGCTGAGTTCGTGATGCGGTGCGACCACCGACCAGCCACGGGCATCCGCCTCCGCGAACATGTGCACGAAGTTCGGGTCGGGGATGCCGAACAAGGTATTGACACCCTCGGCCTCGAACAGGTCCAGAATGCGCTTGTAGACGGGCACACCCATCTAGGACTCCTTTCCCTCGCGAGCAGACACAGACTCGCACTGTGGCGGGGCATCTCCTGCGATTCCGCGTCTGCTCGTGCTGATTTCCGCGAGCACTTCGGTGGTGTCGGCGCCGAGCTCGGGGGCGGGCCCCGCGACCCGCCCCGGCGTCCGTGAGAACCAGGTGGGCACGCCCGGGAAGCGCACCGGTCCGTGCGGGGTGTCCACGGTCTCGAACATGCCGACGGCGTTGAGATGCGGGTCATCGAACAGCGCGCCCGGTGTATTGAGCGGTGCGGCCGGTATCTCGAGGTCGCGGAACAAGGCCAGCCATTCCTCGGTAGAGCGCTGCTTCATCGTTTCGGCCAATAAGCCGTAGACGGCGTCGATCTGGCGGGCGCGCTGTTCCAGCGTCGAATGCGACCCATCGGCCCACGGCGGCTGCACGGCATCGATGAACGCGTTCCAGTGCTTGTCGTTGTAGATCAACGCGGCGATGTAGCCGTCGCTGGTGCGGTACGGGCGGCGGTTGGGCGCCACGGTGCGCGGATAGACCGCCGGCCCCAACGGGGGATCGAACAGGGCACCGTTGGCGTGTTCGACGAGCATGAACGAGGCCATGGTTTCGAACATCGCGACCTCGACCTCTTGTCCCTCACCGGTGCGCTCGCGGTGGAACAGCGCCATCGTCGTCGCGTAGAGCGCCGTCAGACCGGCGACCTTATCGGCCATGATGGTCCCGACGTAGTCGGCCTCGCCCGTCAGCTGTTGTTGCACCGCGGGTAGGCCGCATTCGGCCTGAATGGTGTCGTCGTATGCGGGCCGGTCGCGTTCGGGTCCACGCCTGCCGTAGCCGTAGCAATTGGTGTAGATGATCCGCGGGTTGATCGCGGCGACCTCGGGGTAGCCGAACCCCAGCTTGGCGATCGCCTTGGCGCGCATCGAGTGGATGAACACGTCCGCCGTTTCGAGCAGCCCGCGCAGTGCGGCCGCGCCCGTTTCGGTTCGGAGGTCCAGCACGACGCTGCGCTTGCCGCGGTTGACGTTGACGAACACGCCACTCATGCCTGGTGCCGGGCCCACCGAGATGTAGCGGGTGTTATCCCCTTCCGGCGGTTCGACTTTGATCACGTCGGCGCCCATGTCGGCCATGATCTGCGTGCAGTACGGTCCCATCACCATGGCGGTCAGGTCGATCACTCGCACGCCGGCGAGCGGACCGGTCGCGTCAGCCATGCAGCGCTCCTTGATCGCTTGAGCGGTGCGACAATTCGAAGCTGTAGCGAATGTGCCGGTCGTGCCCGTCGGGCAGGATCGGGAAGATCAACGGCGCCTCCACGTACCGGATCGCCTCCAGGTGGCGGCCGACGTCTTCGATCGTCCAGGAGGGCCGGTAGACCCCCGGGCTTTCGGCGACGACCACCCGCGCCACCCGACCCGCCAGCGCGATGAACATCTCCCCGTTCACCGAGCAGGATTCGTGGGCGAGCCAACCCGCGACGGGTGCAACGAGTTCCGGACCCATCGGCGGGTAGGCGGAGATGTCGATGCCGTCGGCCATCCTGGTCACCGCGGCCGGGACGATGACGTTGCACGCGACGCCGTCGGCGGCGCCTTCGAGCGCCGCGACGTTGGCCAGTCCGATGACGCCGGCCTTCGCGGCCGCGTAGTTGGCCACCCCGTGGTTGCCGTACAGGCCGCCGATCGACGACGTCAACACGATGCGCCCGTAGCCCGCCCGGCACATGAGCGGAAACGCCGGCCGCACAACGTGGAACGCACCGCGCAGGTGGACGTCGAGGACCGCGTCGAAATCCTCGTAGCTCATCTCCTTGAGCGACGCGCGACGGACGTTGCCGGCGTTGTGGATGAGGATGTCGATGCCGCCGTAACGTTCCACTGCGGTCTGGATGATCGCTTCACCGCCTTCGCGGGTCGCGACCGTCGCGGTACACGCGACCGCGTCCCCGCCCGCCGCCGTGATCTCGGCTGCGACGTGCTCGGCCGGTCCGGGATCGCAACCCTCGCCGGTCAGGCCGCCGCCCGGATCGTTCACCACGACCTTCGCGCCACGCGCCGCGAGCAGCAGGGCATAGGACCGGCCCAATCCGCGGCCGGCGCCGGTCACCACGGCGACGCGGCCGTCGAATCTCAGCTCTGTGGAAGGGGTCTCGTTCACGTGCCCAGGACCAGACCTTCCAGGTCGCCCCTGGCCCGCCAGACGCGCAGCAGGTCTTCGAAGGCGTAGAAGCCGGGGCCGTAGGGCTCACCGAGGTGGGACCGGATTCCCTCGCCGCCCCCGCCGCCTTCGTTGTTGTAGTAACCGGGCGTGCACTGAGCATCGAACGCCGAGTTGTCGACCGCCGTCTCGCGGATCGTCTGGCACCATGCGTCCTGAGCCTCCTGGCTGGGCTCGACGGTGGTCGCGCCGCGCGCCAGGGCTTCGGCGATGATGTAGGCGATGTGCTCGCCCTGCACCTCGTAGTTGGCCGCGATGTTCGCGGAGATGCCGACCTGGGTGAACCCGGTATAGAACTGGTTGGGAAAATCGCGGCTGGTCATGCCGTGCAACGTCTTGTAGCCGTCGTGCCAGTAGTCGAACAGCGACAGCCCGTTGCGACCCTCGATCGTCTCGATCGAGTAGCGGCGGCTGATTTCGGTGGTGATCTCGAATCCGCTCGCGTAGATGATGCAGTCGACCTCGTACTCGACACCGTTTGCGAGAAGGCCCTTTTCGGTGGCGCGCTCGACCCCCTTGCTCGCCGACACATCGACCAGCGTGACGTTGGACCGGTTGAACGTTGCCAGGTAGTCGTCGTTGGAGCAGGGCCGCTTGCACAGGAACCGGTAGTAGGGCTTCAGCGCCTCGGCGGTCGTCTCGTCCTCGACGATGGCCGCCACGCGCCGGCGCAGCCGCTCCATGACCTTGTAGTCCTCCTCCTCCCGGATCGCGATGAACTGTTCGGGAGTCAGTGCCGCCGGATCGTCCAGGGCGAGGACCCGGGCGGCGGTGTTGCGCCCGAGCTCGGTCCAGAAGTCGCACACCAGATCCGGCTGGCCGAGCGCCATGCCCTCGAACGTCCAGGAGTGAAAGTTGCGCTGGCGTTCCTTCTGCCAGCCGGGTTTCAGGGTCTTGACCCATTCGGGATCGGTCGGCGCGTTGTTGCGCGCGTCCACGGTCGACGGGGTGCGTTGGAAGACGTACAGGTGTTGGGCGTGGCGGGCCAGGAACGGCACGATCTGGATCCCGGTGGCGCCGGTGCCGACCACGGCCACGCGCTTGTCAGCCAGCTTGTCCAGTCCGCCCTGGGCATCGCCGCCGGTGTAGGCGTAGTCCCACCGTGACGAATGGAAGCTGTGTCCCCGGAAGTCTCTGATGCCGGGAATGCCGGGCAACTTGGGCCGGTGGAACGGGCCGGACGCCATCACGACGAAGCGAGCGCGAATGTCGTCGCCGCGATTGGTGCCGACGCGCCAGCGCCTGATGTCTTCGTCCCAGCGCAGATCGTGCACCTGGGTGGAGAAGACCGCCGAGTCGTAGAGACCGAAATGCTTGCCGATGTTCCGGCAGTGCTGGTAGATCTCGGCGCCGTCGGCGAATTTCTTCGACGGCATGAAGTTGAGCTCTTCGAGAAGCGGTATATAGCAGTAAGATTCGTTGTCGCACTGGATACCCGGGTAGCGGTTCCAGTACCAGACGCCGCCGAAGTCACCGCCGAGCTCGATGATCCGTACGTCGTCGACGCCCGCCTTCTTCAGATAGGCCGCCGACAGCAGGCCCCCGAAGCCGCCCCCGAGAACCGCCACGTCGATGTCCTCGTTGATCGGATCCCGAGGTGTGACGGGCGTGTACGGGTCCACCTCGTAGTAGCCGGCGAAATCGTCCTCGAGTTCGATGTACTGCTTGGAACCCTCTTTGCGCAGCCGCTTTTCACGTTCCTGCCGATACTTCTCCCGCAGCGTCTCGATGTCGGCGTCGTCCGGCGTCTGCGTCGGTCCGCAATCGTTTCCGAACATGGTCATGTGTCTTCAAGCTCCCGCGGTGCGCCGGTACCCATGTACTTCGACAGTTGGTAGTGCAGGTTGACGGTGCTGCGTTCGCGGTACGGGTTGGGCTTGGTGCCCGGAAAGCCCAGCGATTTCATGCCCTGCTGCACCGCGGCCATGTTCGAGAAATCCTGCGGCAGGACCGAACGCCACCTGGGATCGCCGACCGGCGTGTACTCCCATTCCGTCTCGGGCTCTTGGCCTTTCGGATAGAGCTCCAAGACCGACACCTCGAAGATGCACTTGTCGGGGTGGTAGCTGGGATGTGGTCGCGCGCCGTAGCACAGCGCACTGGTCAGGCCCTGCCCGATCTGGAAGTTCGGAAAGATCTGCCACGCGGTGCCGGCCTGCCCGAGGATGTCGGCGGGAATCGTCGGCCAGATCACGCCGCGGGCCTCGTCGTCGCGGCGCGCCGACGCCAGCCAGTGCTCGAGGACCTTGTCGGCCGGTGTTCCCTCGGGCAACTCGTCCACCAGCCGCTTGGCCGCGTTCACCAGGGTCTGGGTGGTGGTGGCGTTCGTTTCCTCCATCGTGTACACCTGCATCTCCGCGGTGGACACGCGAGGATCGGCGCCGGTGCCGAGGCGGATCTTGGACTTGGTGGCCTCCATGTCGTCCGGAGCGTCATAGCCGATGTTGCTGTGTTTGCCCTGCGCCTTGGCCCAGCCCTTGAATTCGCCGAACCTGTTGAATTCGGGATGGGTGGTGTAGACGTGGTAGGTCTCGTTGAACGCCTCGAGCGCGACCTTCCAGTTGCAGTCGAAGAACAGCCACTTCCGCCATTTGTAGCGCATGTTCTCGCACCCGAAGGGGTCGAGAATCTTCGCTGCGGGAAACAGGTAATCGGCCAGCGATTCGCAGTCGGGGTCCATGTTGACCCACAGCCAGCCACCCCACGTGTCGACCTTGACCGGCCGCAGGTGGGTGTTGTCGGGGGTGAGCGCCCCCTGCCAGTCCTGTTGTTCGCGGATGTGGGTGCACGCCCCGTCCAAACCGTATGTCCAGCCGTGGAATCCGCAGACGAACGATTTGCGGGCACGGCCGCGGGCATTCTTCGCACCCTCGGGTGTGTCGATCAGTCGGCGGCCGCGGTGCATGCACACGTTGTGGTGGGCGTGGAATTCGTGTGGTCCGGTGCGCACGACGATGATCGAGTCGTCAAGGATGTCGTAGGTCAGGTAGCTGCCCACCTCGGGCAGCTCTTCGACCCGGCCGACCTGCTGCCATACCTTTCGCCACAGCTTGTCGCGCTCGGCGCGCGCGTAGTCTTCGGAGATGTAGGCCTCGACGCCGATCGTGGCGGGCCGCGAAAGTTCCTCGGCCGCTGCGGCGTTCACGCCCTTGGCGAGGTCGGTCATCGCATCCTCCTGATGGCCGCGCGGAAGGATTCGTCCTTGAGGAACAACGACGTGTTGTCGGCGTCGAGATGACTCCACTTGAGGTCAAGCCCGCCGTCGACGAGCAGCGTCTGGCCCGTGATGTAGCTGGAGAGTTCCGACAGCAGAAACAGGATGGCGCCCGCCTGTTCCTCGGGCCTGCCCCGCCTGCCCATCGCGATCGCCCGCCGATCCCGGTCCGGGTCGGAGTCGACGTAGGTGCGCGAGGCGGCGGTCTCGGTGACGCCCGGCGCCACGGCGTTCACCCTGATGCCGGCCAGGGCAAGCTCGAGTGCCATGGTGCGCGTCATCGCGGCGATGGCGGCCTTGGCGGTGCCGTAGGCGATGTGGAAGGGCGCGGTGTTCATGCCGCTGATCGACGAGATCGACACGATCGATCCCGGCCGCTGCTGGGCCACCAGCTCGGCCGCCACGGCCTGGCTCATGAAGAACGCGGTCTCGAGGTTTGCGGCGAAAATCTCGCGCCATTCGTGCCGCGTCACACGGGTCGACGGCATCCACGTCGATGGCGCGGCACCGCCGGCGACATTGACGAGCCCGTACAGGTTGCCCTCGGCGCGGCGGGCTTGATCGATGACCGCGGCGATGCCCTCATCGGTCGAGGCGTCGGCCGCCACCGGCACCACCGCCAGACCCTGACCGGCCAGCGGGGCGATGTGCTCGTCGAGATTCTCCTTCGACCGGCTCACCGCGATCACGGTGGCGCCGGCGCGGGCGGCCATCGCCGTCACGGTGGTGCCGATCCCGCCGCCGCCGGCGCCGGAGACCACCACGATGCGACCGTCGAGTCTGAGGAAGTCCTCCATGGCCTGCTTTCCCCTGCTGCGAACACCGGGCACGGGCGCAACGGGCTCTGCTGTCTACTGGTCCGGACAAAATATGGCATTCTGTCGTTCGGAGAATACTATTCCCATCGCCAGACTGGACTGTCAAGGCCGAGCAGAGCGCTGCCGATGACTATTGTCTGGACTAACCGTAATTGATAACGTCCAGCTCAAACGGCCTACGGAAGGATCCCGGCGAGGCATGTCGATTTCGAGGGCCACCGCGGCGGAGCCGTCACGGTATGCGGCGCTACATCACCCGATCGACGTGGCGGAAGGCTGGACCCTCGATCGAGTGACCGCTCCCAGCCGGCTGTTCGGCGCCAACGGTTTGCGGACCGGCCCGGACGGTCGCGTCTACATCGCGCAGGTGACCGGAAGTCAGATCAGCGCACTGGATCACCGCACCGGCCGGCTGGAAACCGTGAGCCCGAAGGGCGGCGACATCGTCGCCCCCGACGACGTCGCGTTCGACTCCCGCGGCAACCTGTACGCCACCGAGGTGATGGACGGCCGGGTCAGCGTGCTCGACACCGCCGGGCGAACCCGAGTGCTGCGCGACGATGTCCCGTCGGCGAACGGCATCACGTTTTATCGGGACCGGTTGTTCGTCGGCGAATGCCGTGAGGGCGGCCGGTTGCTGGAACTCGATCCGGCGGGCGGATCGCCGCGGGTGCTGCTGGATGGGGTGCCGTCACCGAACGCGATGGAGGTAGGCCCCGACGGCCTGTTGTATTTTCCCGTGATGGGCGCCAACGAGATCTGGCGCGTCGATCCCGACGGCGGTGAGCCAGACTGTGTCGCAGCCGATCTCGGTGTACCGGACTCGGTCAAGTTCGACAACCACGGCCGCATCGTGTCGACCCAGGTCGCCAGCGGGCAGGTCCTTCGCATAGATCCCCGCAGCGGCGAGCGGCGGGTACTGGCCCAGTTGAGCCCCGGCCTGGACAACTGCACGTTGGTCGGCGACCGGGTGCTGGCCTCGAACTTCACCGGAGAGGTCACCGAGATCGCGCGCACCGGCGAGACGCGAACGGTGTTGCCCGGCGGGCTCAACTGGCCGCTCGACCTGGCCGTGGACCACGACGGCCGGCTTTACGTCGCCGATGGCACCTACCTCTATGTCGTGCAGCCGGACGGGTCGTTGCAGGCCGCGGGCATGTTGTTCAGCCCCGGCTATCCCGGGTTCCTGCGGGGGATCGCGCCGAGCGGGCCCGGCGAGTTCGTCGTGACCACCTCGGGCGGTCAGGTCGCCCGCTACCGGCCTGCGGCCGGCCAAAGTGAGGTGCTGGCCGACGGTTTCGACCAGCTCTACGGCGTTGCCGTCGGTCGCAAGGGGGTCGTCTTCGCCGAGCTGGGCACCGGGCGGGTCCTGTCGCTGGGTGCGCGCGGCGTCGAGGTGCTGGCCACCGGCCTGCGGGATCCGGTCGGCGTCGCGATCGACGCGGAGGGCGCGCCCCTGGTGGCGGAGGCCGGGCGGGTCGTCAGGGTGAGCGGAGCCGGCGGCGACATCGTGGTGGCGGATCTGCAGCGCCCACAAGGCATTCTGGTGCGTGACGGTGTGCTCTACATCGTCGATGCGGGCACCAAGGAGTTGATCGCCTTCGACCTGCATGGCCAGGTCCGGCGCGTCATCGCATCGGGGCTGCCGGTCGGCCCGCCGCCGGGTGTGGCGCCCAAACCGTTGAAAGGGATGCCCCCCTTTTCCGGCCCGCAGGGCCCCTTTGCCGGCATCACGTCCGCGCCCGACGGGACCCTCTACCTCTCGGCCGACGGCGACGGCAGCGTCCTGGCCCTACGCCGGGATGGCCGCTGATGACCCAGGCCATCGCGGGCGAGCACCGCTACCTTCAGATCGCCCGCACGCTGCGCAAGGAGATCGTCGACGGCGTCTATCCGGTCGGCTCGCAGCTCCCGACGGAGCATCAGCTGTGCGAGCGATTCGCGGTCAGCCGCTACACCATTCGCGAGGCGCTGCGCCGGCTTCGCGACGACAACCTCGTTGCGTCCCGGCCGCGAGCGGGCACCCGGGTGGTTCCGCGCCCGGCCACCAGTTCCTATGCGCAGGACGCGATGTCAATCGACGACCTGCTCGTCTTCGCGGCCGGCGCGCAGCTGACGATCGAGTCGAACGCGATGGTGACCATCGACCGGGACCTTTCCGCTCGAACCGGATTGCTCGCCGGCACACAGTGGTTGAGCGTGCGCGGTTACCGCCAGGCCGACGGCGCGTCAGCGCCCCTGTGCCGAACGGAGTACTACATCAACCGCGATTTCGCGGCGGTCGGCAGGCTGCTGCAACGGCACGCCGGCCCGATCTTCCCGCTGATCGAGGACCTGTTCGGTGTCACCATCGCCGAGCTACACCAAGAGATCGCCGCGGTGGTGCTTTCGCCCGACCTGGTCGACGGTCTCGCGGTCGAGGCGGGGACGGCCGCCCTACAGATGCGGCGCACCTATACGACGTCTGACGGCGTGGTCGCCCAGGTGACGATCAACACCCATCTGTCTTCGGACTTCCGGTATGCGATGACAATGCGCCGAGTGAAAGATTAGGTTGTTGCGGTGATCGCCCCGGCCCGCCAGGACCCCGCACGCGCGGCGGACGCGTACCGGCGCGACCTGTGGGTCCATACCACGCTGGCAGATTCCCTGCTCGCGGCCGTGGCGACTTCGCCGCGCCGTATTGTGCTGGTGGACGGGGACATTCGGATCGACGTTGCCACGCTCCACACGCAGGCCATCGCGTTGGCGAACACCCTGCTGGCGCGCATGCCGGTGGGCAGCGTCGTGTCGTTCATGCTGCCCAACTGGCACGAGGCGGCGGTCATCTATCTGGCGGCGACCCTCGCCGGGATGGTGGTGAATCCGATCCTGCCCTCGCTGCGCGACCGTGAGCTGCGCTTCATCCTCGAAGACGTCGGCGCCGCCATGATCTTCGTCCCGCACCGGTTCGGCGGTCACGACTATGCCGCGATGGTCCAGGGGGTGACGGCCGCGATGGACCGGGCGCCCGAGGTGGTCGTGCTGCGCGGCTCCGAAACGGGGCGAGCCGGCCGGCACACGCCGTACCCGCAACTGCTGGAGCAGGGGCCGGTCGCGACGCGGCTGCCCAGCCTGGATCCCGACGCCGTGCGGATGGTCCTCTACACCTCCGGCACCTCGGGCCGCCCGAAAGGCGTTCTGCACAGCCACAATTCGATTCATGCGCTGATCCGCCAGATCCGGGACCACTGGGACGTCAGCCCCGGCGACGCGTTCCTGGTGCCGTCGCCGATCGCACACATCGGCGGCTCGATCTATGCGTTCGAATGTCCGCTGCTTCTGGGCACGTCCGCGATCCTGATGGATCGGTGGGACCCATCGGCGGCCGTGGCGGTGATGGATGGCCAGCGGTGCACCCATATGGCCGGGGCGACACCGTTTCTGCAACAGCTGCTCTCCGCCGCCGAGCGTGCCGGCAGCCGGCTGCCCGCCTTAAAGGTGTTCATTTGCGGTGGCGCCGCCGTCTCGCCGTCATTGATTCGCCGGGCCGGCGCCTATCTCGACCGGGCGGTGGTCACCCGGGTGTACGGCTGCACCGAAGTGCCGGTCACGACGGTCGGAGCGCTGGAGCGAGACGAGGCCGCCCACGCGGCCGAGACCGACGGACGCGTGGGCATCGCCGAGATCAAGCTCGCCCCGCACCCGGCCGCCGCGGCCGGCGAGGGCGAAATCTGTGTCCGAGGGCCGCAGATGCTATTGGGCTACCTGCACGCCGAGGATGAGGCCGAATCCTTCGACGAGGCAGGCTATTTCCGGACGGGCGACCTGGGCCGCTGGGTCGACGGCCAGTACCTCTTGGTCACCGGCCGCGCCAAGGACGTCATCATCCGCAACGGCGAGAACATCTCGGCCAAGGAGGTCGAAGACTTGCTGACCGACCATCCCGGCGTGGCCGAAATCGCCGTCGTGGGACTGCCCGACGACCGGACCGGAGAGCGCGCGTGCGCCGTGATCGTTCCCGCGGGTTCATCACGGCCGGACGTCGCGAGCCTGCTTGCCCTGCTGCAAAGCAAGGGCGTCGCCAAATTCAAAGCGCCAGAACAGGTCGTCTTCTGGGACACGCTGCCGAAGAACGATGCGGGAAAGGTGCTGAAACACCAGATCAAGCTCGCGCTGACGAAGGTAGATGGGTGATATGCAGGTCGCAATCGTGACGGGAGCAAGCAGCGGCATCGGCCTGGGATGCGCGACGAAACTCGCCGAGATGGGGATGGCGATCGTCGGCACGGGCCGGGATCAGGGCCGGCTGGCCGAGCTGGAAAGGGCCATCAACGATCCGAGCCGTGTCGCGACACTCGCGGTCGATCTGACCGAGGACGACGCGCCGGGCCGCATCGTGGACCTCGCGGTCGGCCGCTGGGGTCACGTCGACTTCCTCATCAACAACGCAGGGGTGGGCAGCCCCAAGCCGCTGCACGAGACCGACGACGAAACACTCGACTATTTCCTGAGTTTGATGCTGCGTGCACCGTTCAGGCTGGCGCGTGAAGCGTTGCCCCACATGGGACCGGGGTCGGCCATCATCAACGTCACATCGACGTTCGCCGTCGTCGGCGGCCTGCGCGGTGGCGCCTACTCGGCGGCCAAGGGAGGGCTGACCGCACTCACCACCCACATCGCCTGTCAGTACGGGGCGGCCGGCATCCGATGCAACGCTGTGGCGCCCGGAGTGACGGTCACTCCGATGGTCGAAAAGCGCTTGGAAGACGACAGGTTCCGAAAAATCAACACCGAGATGACGCCGCATCAGAGGCTGGGGACCATCGATGACATGGCCAGCACCGTTGCGTTCCTGTGTTCCCCCGGGGGCAGCTTCATCAACGGGCAGACGATCGTCGTCGATGGCGGCTGGAGTTCGACCAAGTATCTGTCGGACTTCGCCTTGAACTCGCGTTGGGTCGAGCGTTAAGCGGGCGGAGCTCAGACGTTGAGCAGCACTTTGACCGCGCGACGTTCGTCCATTGCCTTGTAGCCTTCGGCGGCGTCCTGGAGCGGCAGGTTCAGGTCGAACACCTTGCCGGGGTTGATCTCACCGTCCCAGATCAGCCTGATCAGCTCGGGGAGGAATCGCCGTACCGGGGCGAGGCCGCCGTGCAGGTGCACCATGGAGAAGAACAGCTCATCGCCGGGCAGCGCGACGTCGTGCGAGAGGCCGACGTAGCCCAC
>NZ_LZJB01000604.1:0-12188 GCF_001666895.1 Mycobacterium sp. E3298 | reverse complement strand
CCTCCGCGACGCAGGACAGGATTGCGGCCGGGTTGCCGAACGCCGCAGCGCAACCGGCTTAGCGACGCCGCGGTTAACCGGATCGACGCGTTGCCCACAGCGCATCCTTAGGTTAATGCCGTAAGAACAAAGGGTGATTCGTTGAGCGCGCCGCAGCGTGTGCGACGTCATACAGTTGTTGCTGAACTGATCGCAAATATTGCGTGTATTTGCCCGAGCCCCAGGGAAAGCTGGTCGGGGCAATCGTGAGATGAGGGGTCACTCATGTCGAAGGTTGACGTCGCGGCGTTGATTGCGTTGTGCGCGGCGCTGGCATCCGCGGTCGGCGACGTGATCCGTCAGCGCTCTGCGCAGGAGATCACGGACAAGCAGGTCGGCCACCTGGAGCTGTTCCGCATGTCGCTGAAGGACACCCGGTGGTGGCTGGGAGGCCTCGCGGCGATCATCAACTACAGCCTGCAGGCCGGGGCCCTGGCCTGGGGCTCTGTGGTGTTGGTGACCGCGCTGCAGGTGACGGCTTTGCTGTTCGCGTTGCCGATCTACGCGCGGCTGACGAAGCGCCGGGTCACCCGCTGGGAGTGGGTGTGGGCGGTGGTGCTCGCCGGGGCCCTGGCGGTGGTCATCATCGTCGGTGACCCGGCCTCCGGACATCAGCGCGCGTCGGTCGAGACGTGGGCCATCGTCGCCGCGGTGATGGTGCCGTTGCTGGTGGCGTGCGTGGTGGCCGCGCGGATCTGGTCGGGCAGCCCGTTCGCGGCCGCCCTGCTCGCGGTGGTCGCGGGTTCGGCGCTGGCGTTGTTCGCGGTGCTCACCAAAGGGATCGTCGAGGTCGGCGAGGACGGCCCGCTGGCCGTGCTGACCGCGCCCGAGTTCGTCCCGTGGCTGCTGTTGGCGCTGACCGGGATGATCTTCCAGCAGTCGGCGTTCCGCGCCGGTGCGCTGACGGCCTCCATGCCGACGATGACGGTGGCGAAGCCCGTGGTGGCCGGCCTGCTCGGCATCTTCGTGCTGGGCGAAACGCTGAACGCGGACGGGCCCAAGGCCTTCGTGCTGGTAGCGGCGATCGCCGTGGTGATCGTGGCGACCGTCGCCCTGGCCCGCGGGGAGGCGGCCACCATGGTCGCCGAGGTCGGCCGGGACGACGGGAGCATCACGCCGGACGCGTGGTCGTCCTCGGACGGCGAGGCCGACCCTCTTAACACCGGCCCCGTGGTCGTGGCCGCCGAGGCCTGAGCGCGCGCGTCGGCGAACCATTAGTTTGGTGGCGTGCTCAGCGGGATTGCCATCGTTCCCTCGGCGCCGCTGCTCGTGCCCGAGCTGGCCGGCGGGGCCGCCGCGGAGGTGACCGATCTGGTGGCCGCTGTGCTGGCGGCGGCAGCCCTTCTCCCCGCCCGCTGGATCGTCATCGGCACCGGGGCACGCGACGAAGCGTGGGGGCGGGATGCGGCCGGCACGTTCGCGGGTTTCGGTGTGGACGTCCGGGTCGGGCTTTCCCCGCGCGCCGACACCGCGGCGCCCGCCGACCTGCCGGTGTCCGCGCTGCTGGCCGGCTGGGTGCGCGGCCAGGCCCGCCCCGACGCGACCGCCGAGGCCCGCATCTACCGCACCGACCACGACGCTGAGGCCGCCCTGGCCGAGGGCCGGGCGTTGCGCGCCGAGGTCGACCGGTCAGCCGAGCCGATCGGCGTGCTGGTCGTGGCCGATGGCGCGAACACGTTGACCCCGAGCGCGCCCGGGGGATACGACCCGGCCAACGCCGACGCGCAGCTGGCCCTCGACGACGCGCTGGCGACCGGCGACGTCGCCGCCCTGGCGCGGCTGCCCCGGCAGATCCTCGGCCGCGTCGCCTTCCAGGTGCTGGCCGGGCTGGCCGAGCCGGGACCGCGGTCGGCCAAGGAGCTATACCGGGGGGCGCCCTACGGCGTGGGCTACTTCGCCGGCGCCTGGCAGGTCTGAAGTGACCGCCCGACCGCTGGCGATCATCGGCCCCACCGGAACCGGCAAGTCGCAGCTGGCACTCGATCTCGCCGAACGGCTCGACGCCGCCGAGATCGTGAACGCCGACGCGATGCAGCTCTATCGCGGCATGGACATTGGCACGGCCAAGCTGCCCGTCGGGCAACGCCGCGGCATCCCGCATCACCAGCTCGACGTGCTGGACGTCAAAGTGACCGCGACGGTCGCCCGCTATCAGCGCGCCGCCGCGGCGGACGTCGAGGCGATCGCGGCCCGCGGCGCCGTTCCGATCATCGTGGGCGGCTCCATGCTTTACATCCAATCGCTGCTCGACGACTGGTCGTTCCCCGCGACCGATCCCGCGGTGCGGGCTCGCTGGGAGCAGCGGCTGGCCGAGGTCGGCGTCGGCGGGCTGCACACCGAGCTGGCCCGCCGCGACCCCGCCGCCGCGGCGGCCATCCTGCCGACCGACGCCAGGCGCATCGTGCGGGCGCTCGAAGTCGTCGAGCTGACCGGTCGGCCCTTCGCCGCGTCCGCGCCACGCATCGGCACCCCGAGGTGGAACACCGCGATCATCGGATTGGATTGCGAGACAACGACGTTGGACGAGCGGCTGGCCCGCCGCACCGACGCCATGTTCCACCAGGGCCTCGTTGAGGAGGTCAGCGCGCTGCTCGGTGAGGGCCTGCGCGACGGGGTCACCGCGTCGCGCGCCCTGGGCTACGCGCAGGTGATCGAGGCGCTCGACGCCGGAGGCGGCACCGAGCGGCTGCGGGACGCACGCGAACAGACCTACGTGGGCACTCGACGCTATGTCCGCCGGCAACGCTCCTGGTTCCGCCGCGACCACCGGGTTCACTGGCTGGACTCTGAAAAAGCGGGGGCGGACGGCGCCCGGCTCGTCGACGAAGCGCTGCAAGCGTGGGGCCACGTATCCTGAGCAGGTGATTCGCGCCGACGACGATGCTGCCGGCGCAGCCGGAGGTGAGGAGTGGCGCGCATGATGTTCGCGAAGGGCCACGGCACCGAGAACGATTTCGTGGTGCTCCCGGACGCGGAGGCCGCGCTCGACCTCGCCCCCGCCCGGGTGGCCGCCCTGTGCGACCGGCGTCGGGGACTGGGCGCCGACGGGGTGCTGCGAGTCACCACCGCCGCGGCGGCTCTGGCGGCCGGCGTGCTGGACCGCCTGCCCGACGGCGTGGCGTCGGCCGACTGGTACATGGACTACCGCAACGCCGACGGTTCCATCGCCCAGATGTGCGGCAACGGCATCCGGGTGTTCGCGCATTACCTGCGGGCCAGCGGCATGGAGTCCCGCGACGAATTCGTGATCGGGTCGCCGGCCGGCCCCCGGCCGATCACCGTGCACCACGCCGGCGCGACGCACGCCGACATCAGCGTCGACATGGGCAAGGCCAACACCCTCGGCCCGGGCAGCGCCCTCGTCGGTGGCCGACGGTTTTCCGGCCTGGCGGTCGACGTCGGCAATCCCCACCTGGCATGCGTGGATCCCGATCTGACCGCCGAGGAACTCGCCGGGCTGGACGTGGCGGCGCCGGTGAGCTTCGACCACGCCCAGTTCCCGGAGGGCGTGAACATCGAACTGGTCACGGCGCCGGCCGACGGCGCGGTCCGGATGCGGGTGCACGAGCGAGGCGTCGGCGAGACCCGCTCCTGCGGCACCGGCACGGTCGCGGCCACGGTGGCCGCGCTGGCCGCCGCCGGTGCGGACACCGGCACACTGAAGGTGCGGGTGCCCGGCGGCGACGTCGTCGTCACCATCACCGACGCCACCAGCTACCTGAGGGGACCGTCGGTTCTCGTGGCACAGGGGGAGATCAGCGGGGAATGGTGGGACGCGCAGCGACGTTAATTCAGGTGCACGACGCCGATCCGCCGTGCATCATTCTGTATTGCCTATGACACATCCTGAATTCTCCAAACCCGCTGTGCCGGAGCCAAGCACCGGCGAACTCGCCCTGGAAGAACGGTCGGCGCTGCGCCGCGTCGCCGGGCTGTCGACCGAACTCGCCGACGTATCCGAAGTCGAGTACCGCCAGCTCCGCCTGGAGCGCGTCGTGCTCGTCGGCGTGTGGACCGACGGCACCGCCGCCGACAGCGACGCCAGCATGGCCGAGCTGGCCGCCCTGGCCGAGACCGCCGGTTCCCAGGTGCTCGAGGGGCTCATCCAGCGCCGCGACAAGCCCGACCCGTCCACCTACATCGGCTCTGGCAAGGCCCAGGAGCTGCGCGAGGTGGTGCTGGCGACCGGCGCTGACACCGTGATCTGCGACGGTGAGCTGTCCCCTGCGCAGCTCACCGCGCTGGAAAAGGCGGTCAAGGTGAAGGTCATCGACCGCACCGCGCTGATCCTGGACATCTTCGCCCAGCACGCCACCAGCCGGGAGGGCAAGGCGCAGGTGTCGCTGGCCCAGATGGAGTACATGCTGCCGCGGCTGCGCGGCTGGGGTGAATCGATGTCCCGGCAGGCCGGTGGCCGCGCCGGCGGCAGCGGGGGAGGCGTGGGCCTGCGCGGTCCCGGTGAGACCAAGATCGAGACCGACCGCCGGCGCATCCGTGAACGCATGGCGAAGCTGCGCCGCGAGATCAAGGACATGAAGCAGGTCCGCGACACCCAGCGCAGCCGCCGCCGGCAGAGCGAGGTCCCGTCGGTCGCGATCGTCGGCTACACCAACGCCGGCAAGTCGAGCCTGCTCAACGCGCTGACCGGGGCCGGGGTGCTGGTGCAGGACGCGTTGTTCGCCACGCTGGAGCCCACCACCCGCCGTGCCGAGTTCACCGACGGTCGCCCGCTGGTGCTCACCGACACCGTCGGGTTCGTCCGGCACCTGCCCACCCAACTCGTCGAGGCGTTCCGCTCCACGCTGGAGGAGGTCGTCGACGCCGACCTGCTCGTGCACGTGGTCGACGGCTCCGACGCCAACCCGCTGGCCCAGATCAACGCGGTGCGCGAGGTGATCTCCGACGTCATCGCCGACCATCACGGCGACCCGCCGCCCGAGCTGCTGGTGGTGAACAAGGTCGACGCCGCGAGCGGCCTGACGCTGGCCGGGCTCCGTCACGCCCTGCCCGGCGCCGTGTTCGTCTCGGCCAGGACCGGGGAAGGCATCGAGGCCCTGCGGTGCCGGATGGGCGAGCTGGCCGTCCCCGCCGACACGGCCGTGGATGTGGTGATTCCGTACCACCGCGGCGACCTGGTGGCCCGGCTGCACGCCGACGGGCGCGTGCAGCAGGAGGAGCACAGCCCCGACGGCACCCGGATCAAGGCCCGAGTCCCGGTGGCGTTGGCCGGACGCCTGCAGGAGTTCTCGGCGGGCTGATCCGCCGGCGCGCCGTGGCCACCCCGCCGGCTGCCGACCAACCGTCTGGTTGGTATATGTTGGGCGACAGAGTTTCGAGTCGCCGGAGGTCATCCACATGGGCAGTGCCGTCAAATACCAGCGCACGCTTTTCGAGCCGGAGCACGACCTGTTCCGCGAGTCCTACCGCGCCTTCCTCGATCGCCACGTCGCGCCGCACCACGACGAATGGGAGAAGGCGAAGATCGTCGACCGCGGCGTGTGGCTCGAGGCCGGCAAGCAGGGCTTCCTCGGTATGGCCGTCCCCGAGGAATACGGCGGCGGGGGCAACCCCGACTTCCGGTACAACACGATCATCACCGAGGAGACCACCTTCGGTCGCTACAGCGGCATCGGCTTCGGGCTGCACAACGACATCGTGGCGCCCTACCTGCTGGCCTTGGCCACCGAGGAGCAGAAGCAGCGCTGGCTGCCGAAGTTCTGCACCGGGGAGCTCATCACCGCCATCGCGATGACCGAGCCGGGAACCGGCAGCGACCTGCAGGGCATCAAGACCCGCGCGGTCGCCCACGGTGACCACTACGTGCTCAACGGCGCAAAGACGTTCATCACCAACGGAATCAACTCCGACTTGGTGATCGTGGTCGCGCAGACCGATCCGGACAAAGGCGCGCAAGGCTTTTCGTTGCTCGTTGTCGAACGCGGCATGGAGGGCTTCGAGCGCGGCCGGCACCTGGACAAGATCGGGCTGGCCGCCCAGGACACCGCCGAGCTGTCCTTCACCGATGTCAAGGTTCCCGCCGAAAACCTGCTGGGGCAGGAGGGCATGGGGTTCATCTACCTGATGCAGAACCTGCCGCAGGAGCGGATCTCGATCGCCATCATGGCGGCCGCCGCGATGGAGCAGGTGCTCGAAGACACGCTGCAATACACCAAGGAGCGCAAGGCGTTTGGCAAGCCGATCGGCAGCTTCCAGAACAGCCGCTTCGTGCTCGCCGAGCTGGCGACCGAGGCCACCGTGGTGCGCATGATGGTCGACGAGTTCATCCGCCTGCACCTGGACAAGAAGCTGACGGCCGAACAGGCGGCCATGGCCAAGTGGTACTCCACCGAGAAGCAGGTGCACCTGATCGACCGTTGTCTGCAACTGCACGGCGGGTACGGCTACATGCGCGAATACCCCGTCGCCCGTGCCTATCTGGACGCGCGGGTGCAGACCATCTACGGCGGCACGACCGAGATCATGAAGGAGATCATCGGCCGCAGCCTCGGCGTCTAGACCCGACAACGGCGATCGCCAAAGGAACGGTCAATTCGCCCGCGGTCGGCAAACGCGGTCAATGCCCGCCTGGCCGCCGTTTTTTCGGGTAGATCGCCGGCGAGTTAATGGCTTCACGTACCGTCGGCGCATGTGTTTCGGGGACGCCCGCGCAATGGTGCGCCGCGAAAAGCGCGGCAGGGGCGACGAGCCGGGCCGGCGCGCGCAGGCCCGCGCCCTATTGCGCAGGTGTGCGACCGGTTCGGGAGTCGGCACGATAAGCCCGACGTCACGCGGGCGATGGTGCGGTTCGTCGCGATTCGAGCGTGGCTCGGCATCATTTCGACATCGGCGTGGTATCCGTTTTTGTAATATGCGTGATTTGACTTCGTATTTCTCCTTGGCAGGAGCAAAGTTATGCGAGCCCGGCGATAATGCGGATCGGTGCGGGGCTGTTTCCGCGCGGTCGGAGTGCGGCCCCCTCGCCGGCTGTGCAGCCACGGGCATAGCCGCTGATAGGGCCGTAGCCGTCGGCTGGGAGGCTTGGTGAACGGGCAGAGAGGTCACATGCGCAGGCTGGTCGGGAGTGCGCTGGTCACCTTGACGGCCTTCGCGACCGCCGCCGCCTTGTTGGCGCCTTCCGCGGCGGCGTCTCCCATCGGCGACGCCGAGGCGGCCATGATGGCCGCCTGGGAAAAGGCCGGCGGCGACGGTTCACCGCTGGGCCCGCGGAAGGGCGACGTGTATCCCGCCGGAGACGGTTTCGAGCTGGACTTCGACGGCGGCAAGATGTTCTTCACGCCGGCGACCGGCGCCAAGTTCGTCTACGGGCCGATCCTGGACAAATACGAAATGCTGGGCGGCCCCGCCGGCAGCGATCTGGGCTTCCCCGCGATCAATGAGGTGCCCGGCCTCGCCGGTCCGGACAGCCGGGTGGCCACCTTCTCGGCCAGCGACAAGCCGGTGATCTTCTGGACGCCGGACCACGGCGCGTTCGTGGTGCGCGGCGCGATCAACGCCGCGTGGGACAAGCTGGGTAGCTCGGGTGGCGTGCTCGGCGTCCCGGTCGGCGACGAAACCTACAACGGCGAGGTGTCCGCCCAGAAATTCAGCGGCGGCCAGGTCTCGTGGAACAGGCAGACCAAGCAGTTCACCACCGAGCCAGCGGGTTTGGCCGACCAGTTGAAGGGTTTACAGGTGGCGATCGACCCCACCGCGGCCATCAACATGGCATGGCGCGCCGCCGGTGGTCCGAACGGGCCGCTGGGGGTCAAGAAGGGCGCGCAGTATCCGATCGGTGGCGACGGGATCGTCCAGGACTTCGCCAACGGCAAGGTGTATTTCAGCCCCGCGACCGGCGCGAACGCCGTCGAGACCAACATCCTGTCCAAGTACGAATCGCTGGGCGGCCCGGCCGGTAGCGATCTCGGTTTCCCCACCGCCAACGAAGCCGACGGCGGGATCCCGTCCAGCCGCGTCGTCACCTTCTCCGGCGCCGACAAACCGGTGATCTTCTGGAGTTCGGAGCACGGCGCGTTCGTGGTGCGCGGCGCCATGAAGGCGGCGTGGGACAAGCTCCGGGGGCCGACGGGCAAGCTGGGTGCGCCCGTCGGCGACCAGTCGGTGGACGGCGACGTGGTCTCCCAGCAGTTCGTCGGCGGCAAGATCTCGTGGAACCGGGCGAAGAACACGTTCAGCACCGACCCGGCCAATCTCGCGCCGTTGCTGTCGGGCCTGCAGGTGTCGGGCCAGAATCAGCCGAGCAGCTCGGCGACGCCCGCGCACCCCAAGAAGTTCGCGTTGCAGTGGTGGTGGCTGCTGGCCGGCATCCCGGTGCTGGTGCTGATCGTCTTGGCCGGGCTGTTGGCCCTCGGTTGGCGCCGGCGGCGCGCCGCGCGTGCCGGTGCCGGCTACGAGCCGCACCGCGACCTCGACCTTGGTTACGAGCCGGTGGGCGACCAGCACTGGGGGCCCGACGACGTCGGCGCCGAACACTTCGACGGGCAGTCCGAGACGCCCGAAGCCGAGGCCGCCGGGCGGGTCAGCTGGCGGCGGCGCGGTGCGGACGAGGGTGGCTACGGGGACGAGGAGCAGGACCCCGACGCGGTGGACACCGACTCCTTCGCCGCGGTCTCACCGACGGCCCTGTCGGAGGCGGGCTATCCCGAAACGGAATCCGGCTATGCCCAACCCGAATACGCCGAATCCGAATACGGCGAAGCGGATTACGCCGAATCCGGTTATCCCGAAGCGGATTACGCCGAGGCCGAGTACGTCGAAGCCGAGTACGCCGAAGCCGAGTACACCGACGACGCGCACGAGTCCGCCCACCCGGAGGCCGCTCGCGGGGACGAGGGGTACGTGGATGCCGAGTACCTCGACGTCGCGGTGCCGCACACGCCGCCGGACGTCGAATACGAGGACGCCGCCCCCGAAGCCGCGGCTCCCGAGCCCGAGTATCCGGATGTGGCCGTGCCGCATGTTCCGGCGGATGTCGCCGAGGCCACTGGTGCCGACGCCGCCGCTGCGGACGACACCCCGCCGGAAGCTACCCCGCCGGAAACCGCCGCGCCGGAGGCCGCCGCCGCGGCCGTCGTCGCATCCGGGCAGCGGGGCGGACGGCACGCGGCCGCCGACGACGAGGACAGCGGCGCGGGGGCAGGCACGCCCGGGCGCCCGACCATCCACCTACCGTTGGACGACCCCTACCAGGTGCCCGACGGATACCCGATCAAGGCAAGCGCCCGCTTCGGGCTGTACTACACACCGGGCAGCGAGCTCTACCACGACACCCTCGCCGAAATCTGGCTGGCCAGCGAAGAAGTCGCGCAGGCCAACGGCTTCGTCAAGGCGGACTGACCCCGCCGGGCTAGACCTTGCGGATCACCGTGACGACCTTGCCCAGCACGGTCGCCTCGTTGCCGGGAATCGGGTCGAATGCCGGGTTGTGCGGCATCAGCCATACCTGACCGCCCGCGCGCTTGAACGTCTTCACGGTGGCTTCCCCGTCGAGCATGGCCGCGACGATGTCGCCGTTGTCGGCGACGTTCTGCTGGCGCACCACCACCCAGTCGCCGTCGCAGATCGCCGCCTCGACCATGGAATCGCCGACGACCTTGAGCAGGAACAGCGTGCCCTCGCCGACCAGCTCGCGCGGCAGCGGGAACACGTCCTCGACCGCCTCCTCGGCGAGGATCGGTCCACCGGCGGCGATGCGCCCGAGGACCGGCACGAAGGTCGGTTCCGGCAGGGCGTCGGAGCCGGCGACGTCGGTTGCCGGCGCCGCCACGTCGTCGTCGGCGCCGCGGACGTCGACCGCCCGCGGACGGTTCGGGTCCCGACGCAGGTAACCCTTGCGCTCCAGGGTGCGCAGCTGATGGGCCACGGATGACGTCGACGTCAGGCCGACGGCGTCGCCGATCTCCCGGATGCTCGGCGGGTAGCCGCGGCTGGTGACCGACGCGCGAATGACGTTCAAGATGGTGCGCTGACGTTCGGTCAGCGATGAATCCACGGCGTGCAACCGGCCGCCCGTGCCGGCCGATGAGGTGTCGCTGCTGTCGCTCATGGCACTGAATGTAACCCCACCGCGCCCAAGAATCAAACATGTGTTCGAGTAGCGTGTCGCCCATCCGCCCGTCGGCGAAAAGCCGCGCCGAAGTCGTGAATCACAAAGGTGTAACTCTTCGGCGGATCGGGTATTTCGATCGCATGTCAGCTCTAGCGGCCACGCACTTGTCGGTGGCGTGGTCTAGCGTTCGACTCGTGCGACACGCTTCGCTCACATGTTCGGATTTCGAACACACGAGCGATACAGTCGAACAGCTGAGCGAATCAAGTTGACCGGAGGAACGCAGATGACAACCATGCACACGCTGGCGCCGCGTACCAGCAGCCCTCGGCGTCCGGTCAACGGACCCGTCCCGGGGCTTCGTTACGGCCGCGACGGGCTGGCCCGGTCCCGCCGCCCCGGCCCCTCGAGGCCGGCGGGCGCGCCCACGCGCTACTACGGCACCGGCCTCGCGGTGTCCGCCGCGCCGCACCGCAAGCGCCCCGTCACGGTGACGACCACGATCTGGCTGGCCCTGGCCGCCGGCGCGATCACGCTGTGGCTGGGCTTGGTCGGCAACGTCGGTCAGGTGCTCAACGGTGACTCCGGCAGCTCGGCCGCGCACGTCCCGGACCGCCTGGCCGTCGTGCGCGTGGAGGCGGGGGAGTCGCTGCAAGACGTGGCTCGCCGGGTGGCGCCGGACGCGCCCGCCCGCCAGGTCGCCGACCGCATCCGCGAACTCAACGACATGAACTCGCCGAACCTGGTCGCGGGCCAGACCTTGATCGCCCCGGTCGGCTGACGACCGCCCCGCTAACTGGCGAGCGGCGCCCACCAACCTTCGCTGAGCCATTACCCGCGCAGGTGAGCGCGCGGGTACGCTCGAAGTGCTGCGGTATCAGGTTGACGGCACGGCGAAGGAGCGGTCATGCATTGCCCGTTCTGCCGTCATCCCGATTCCCGGGTGATCGACTCGAGGGAAACCGATGAGGGGCAGGCCATTCGGCGCCGCCGATCATGCCCCGAATGCGGGCGCCGTTTCACCACGGTGGAGACCGCGGTGCTGGCCGTGGTCAAACGCAGCGGAGTCACCGAGCCCTTCAGCAGGGAGAAGGTCATCAGCGGTGTCCGCCGGGCCTGCCAGGGCCGCCAGGTGGACGACGACGCGCTGAACCTGCTGGCCCAGCAGGTCGAGGACACGGTGCGGGCCGCGGGCTCGCCGGAGGTGGCCAGCCATGAGGTCGGCCTGGCCATCCTCGGGCCGCTGCGCGACCTCGACGAGGTGGCGTACCTGCGGTTCGCGTCGGTGTATCGGTCCTTCGAATCCGCAGACGATTTCGAACGCGAGATCCAGGCCCTGCGCGAACACCGCCAGGTCACGACACCGAGCTGACGGCCTTCGTCGCCGGGCTAGTCTCGATTTCATGCCCCCCGACTTGCATCCCGATCTCGCGGCCCTCGCACCGCTGCTGGGCACCTGGGCCGGCCAGGGCGCGGGCGAGTACCCGACCATCGAGCCCTTCGACTATCTCGAAGAGGTCGTGTTCTCCCACGTCGGCAAGCCGTTTCTGGCGTACGCGCAAAAGACGAAGGCGTCGGCCGACGGCAAGCCGTTGCACGCCGAGACCGGCTACCTGCGCGTGCCGCGGCCCGGTCACGTCGAACTGGTGCTGGCCCACCCGAGCGGCATCACCGAGATCGAGGTGGGCACGTACGCGGTTTCCGGCGACGTGATCGAGATCGAGCTGTCCACCACCGACGTCGGACGTACCCCGACCGCCAAAGAGGTGACCGCCCTTGGCCGTTCCTTCCGCATCGACGGCGACGAACTGTCGTATTCGGTGCGGATGGGAGCGGTCGGGCAGCCCTTGCAGCACCACCTCGCCGCGGTGCTGCGCCGGCAGCGCTGAGCGCGTGCTCGGCCGTCAGTCGATGTGCCGCACACCGTCATTGACGACGCGCCCGGCCACTCCCACCCAGCCCTCGGCGTTCCACGTCGTCTCGACGATCGATCCCCGGCCCTGGGTGATGTGCAGGTCGCGGCTGAGGTAGTCGGTGATCCGCATCGCCGCCGAGCCGGTCGCCTCGTCCTCCGGCACGCCGA